>JAAEZN010000002.1:94923-104294 GCA_018222835.1 Algicola sp.
GCCTTTTGGTAACCCTTTGACCGATGACATCTTGATCACCTTTTACGGGACACCCGAATTGGATGAGGTTCGTGTAATCGACGATTTAGTGAACAGTGAACAGACCGATCCTTATAATATTGAGATTGTTCCCGTGGGTAATGGTAACTACGAATATGCCATAAATGATGGCGATTTTCAAGACGATCCTTTGTTCTACGATGTTCCTCCGGGTGTAAATACGGTGGTGATCAACGACAAAAATGGGTGTGGTATTACCGACCCTATTGAGTTTTTAGTGGTAGGTTACCCTAAATTTTTTACTCCTAATAGTGATGGGTTTCATGACAATTGGAATGTGTTGGGTGTTGAGGAGTTGGTGAACCCGGTAGTGTATATTTTTGATCGTTACGGTAAGCTTTTAAAGCAGATAGACCTGAATGTTGGTTGGGACGGTACGTTTAATGGTCGGGATATGCCTTCTTCCGATTATTGGTTCCGATTGGATTACGAGCGTGACGACGAAGGTGTTTTGGTGGCTACATCTGTTCGGAGGCATTTTTCTTTGGTTCGATAAAAAAGGCCGGAATTTCTTCCAGCCTTAAACTTCTTCTTGTTTTTACTTTAAAATTTTAAGGTATAGCCTAAAGATATGTTTGTGTTTACCCTTTCAATAAAGGTGGCGCTATCAATACCTCCATCAAACAAATAGGAGTTTACATCCTGTTCGGTTCTGCTAAAAGCCAGATCTAATCGGTTTGGACCAAAATTGTAACCAATACCGGCTGAGAATCCGTTGAGGTCACCAACAAAGTTGCCATCCTCGTAAGGACTTTCCTCAAATCGGTACCCAGCTCTAAGGCTAACCTCTTCTATTCTGTATTCCCCACCGAGTCGATAGGAGTTGACGGCACCTAGGGTACTTGCGATAAAATCATTCTCGGCACCAAAACTCGGGTCGGATGTAGGTCTAAGTTCTGCTTTGGACATATCTTGATAGGAATAGTCCAAGCTGATCAGACCTTCTTGGCCGAACACCAAAGCAATGCTACCGGTATATTTTTCCGGTGTTTTAATTCTATATTCATCGTATAGGTTGACGATGTTGAAATTGATAAAGTCAATATCGGAAACCGCCAAATTACTATTAATTCGTTGCGATGTATCATCGGTTAACCTATACCATGTTGGCGATTGGTAGCTACCACCCACTCGAATGGATTGGTTCAGTTTAGCTATAGCTCCTACACTAAAAGAGAATCCATGTCCCTCCGTATGTAAAAGATTGTCAAAAGAAGCAAATTGAATGGGGGACTCAGCATCATAGCCACTTTCGTCCAAATAGGTTACCCTGTCGTACAATACGTTATGAAAATTCAAGGTGGCCCCGATGTAAAGGTTCTCTTCGTATTGACTGGCAAAATTCAAAGTAAACTTGCTATTGTATCCAGAAGTGTTTTGAATGAACCTTTGATTTACACTTCCATATTGTGCGTTGGAGAAATAGGCTGTGTTTTGGTCATCATCATCAATAGGTTCAATTAAACCGGATTGAAAGCCAAGAAATGCTTGTTGCGCAGAATATCCGAGACTGGAGCCAATATCCAGATAAGCCTCTTCAATAAATTCCCCTTCTTGAGTGCGTAATGGTCCCAAGGGCTCACCTTGAGCAAAATTAAGAAAATAGTTATCTATTCCGATGGAAGTATTTCCAGAGGCAACAAATTCATTATCGAAATTATTCACCAAATCATAATTGAATGCCAGCGCAATTTTCTTCCAAGGACTATCGTTGGACGAATTAAATACAAAAACGCCTCCCACTTGATTAAAATCTAGAGAGTTGGACGTTGTATTGGTAATGCTGTTGCCAAATAGAGCATCGTTATTGATGTGATAGTTGGATCCTGTAATGGCTATTTCGCTAAAATTGAATACAGCCGAACCGGCAGGGTTGACGTTTAGGGCGGACAAGTCACCTCCCAAAGCGCCAAAAGCACCGCCCATTGCCTGGAACCTGGCAGTTCCCTGAAGGTTTTCAGAACTGTAGCGCAAAACATCATCAATGGTCTGAGCACTTGCATAAGTGCAAGCCAATACCATTATGAAAGTTGAGATTCTTTTCATTTCTTATGATTTAGATTTTTAAACAGTTTGTGGGTTATGGTCTTCCTCCGCCTCGACCGCCTCTGCTACCACCAGATGAGCGAGATGCCCCTGAAGATCTTGACGATCCTGAAGACCTGCTTACTCCAGAGCTTCTGGAACTGCTGCCGGAACTTCTATAGCTTCCACTGGATCTGCTGCTGGAGGAGCCACTGCTACGGTAGCTTCTGGAACTGGGCCTGCTCGAGGAGCGACTATAATTTCTACTAGGTGCAGAACTTCTCGATTGGTAGCTTCTTGAAGTGCCACTGGGACTTCTGTAGCTTCTCGATGAAGGAGAGCTACTTCGATTGTAACTTCTACTGCTTCTTGTGGAAGGTGATGTGCCATAGGAGCGGTATGTTCTTGAACTTCTGTTGTAATTAGGGGAAGTTCGTGTACTTCTACTTGTTCTGTAATTTTGGTTTCTGGCCACGGCATCTGTGTTAACGGAACGTCTCGCATTGGAGCGATTACTGTATCCGCGTGAGCTTCTGCTGGCTAAATTATTGTTTCGGGAAACCGTTGCGTTGGAGCGGCCACTGTTGCTTCTATATCTGCTTGAATAAGCATTTGTCCTAGATGATAGGGTAGTGCCTGGAATACGAGAGGCATATCCCCTTCTTCCGGACATATAGGCATAGTCTCTACCATAATACCCACCATAATATGGACGGTTCCAATAGCGGCCATAATAACCGCCCCATCCATAATATCCGGCCCATCCCCAACCATTATACGGGTAGCCCCAGCCCCAACCGGTATTCCAGCCCCAGCCATAGTTTGCCCAGCCCCATCGATTCCATCTCCAAGGGTTGTTCCAGCCCCAGCCAGCGCTCCAGCCCCATCCGGCGTTCCATAGCCAAGGGTCGTTCCAGCCATAATAGCCTCCCCAGCCCCAGCTGTTGTCATAAACATTTATGGAAATACTTGTTGGGTTGTCTCCCCATCCTGGATTGCCGTTGTAATTATTGTTGTAGGCGAAATAGTCAGTTTGTTCTCCATATGGGATGGAGTCATTTTTCATTTGACTGGAGTAGCTATCAATATCGGTGAAAACTTCGTCGTCCAATATTTCACCATATTCATTTGCCTTTTGCCCAAAATAATCCCCATATATATTATTTTCTTGCTCTTCAATCCGCATAGCTTCGGCATTTTTCTTTTCTACACCAACTACACGATTGTTGGTGGAATAGATTCCATCATCATAATAAGAGGCTTGTTGGTAAGAGCCACACGAGGCCACAAGGACGGCAGTGACCATCAATATGGAGGGTGTTCTCAATTTATTGTGGAGTAAAGACTTTAACATGGCGCAATTTTTATTGTTGAACATACTAAAAATAATTAGTTTTACCCAATCATTTCAAGACTTAAAGGCACAAGTTTTGTGCCAAACTACAACAGATGGGTAAAAATTTAACAAGAAGAGAAGAGGATTATTCCAAATGGTACAACGAACTGGTTGTGAAGTCAGATTTGGCGGAAAACTCAGGAGTTAGAGGATGTATGGTGATTAAGCCCTATGGTTATGCCATATGGGAGAAAATGCAGGGACAGTTGGACAAAATGTTTAAAGAAACAGGGCATGAGAATGCTTACTTTCCGTTGTTTATACCCAAGTCTTACTTAAGTAAGGAGGCAAGCCATGTTGAAGGTTTTGCCAAAGAATGTGCAGTGGTTACCCATTATAGGCTAAAGAATGCCGAGGATGGAAGTGGCATTGTAGTGGACGAGGAGGCAAAATTGGAAGAAGAACTTATTGTGCGACCAACATCGGAAACCATTATCTGGGATACATATCGTAGATGGATTCAATCTTACCGAGACCTTCCTTTAAAGGTGAACCAATGGGCAAATGTGGTTCGTTGGGAAATGAGAACGCGTCTTTTTTTAAGGACTGCCGAATTTTTGTGGCAAGAAGGTCACACGGCACATGCTACAAAAGAAGAGGCTATGGAAGAAGCTGAGCTTATGATGAATGTGTATGCGGAATTTGCCGAAAAATATATGGGCGTTCCTGTGATTAAGGGCACAAAAACCGAAAGCGAGCGTTTTGCGGGAGCAGAAGAGACTTTTTGTATTGAGGCTTTAATGCAGGATGGTAAAGCTTTGCAAGCCGGTACTTCCCACTTTTTGGGTCAGAATTTTGCAAAAGCCTTTGATGTGAAGTTTGCGAGTAAGGAAGGAAAGCAAGAATATGTTTGGGCAACCTCATGGGGTGTTTCCACGAGATTGATGGGAGCCTTGGTAATGACCCATAGCGATGACAATGGTTTGGTACTGCCTCCTAAATTGGCACCGATTCAAGTGGTTATTGTTCCGATTTATAAAGGATTGGATCAGTTGGATGCAATTTCAGAAAAAGTAGAGCCATTGGTGAAAGAGTTAAGGGATAAGGGGATTACAGTTAAGTATGATACTCGCGATACCCATAAACCAGGCTTTAAATTCAATGAATATGAGCTTAAAGGAGTGCCTGTTCGTTTAGCCGTGGGTCAGCGAGACCTTGCCAATGGAACTTTTGAGGTGGCAAGAAGGGATACCTTGACCAAGGAAATTGTAAAAGCCGATGAGGTTGTGGACAAGGTAGTGTCCTTAATGGATGATATTCAAGATAATATTTTCAAGAAAGCCTTGGATTATCGCAAAGACCATATAACTCAGGTGGACTCGTACGATGAGTTTAAAAAAATTATCGAAGAAAAGGGCGGCTTTGTTTCGGCTCATTGGGATGGTACCGCAGAGACGGAGGATAGGATAAAAGAGGAGACCAAGGCCACTATTCGCTGTATTCCATTGAATGTGGAAAAGGAGGAAGGTAGCTGTATGGTGACAGGAAAACCATCTGTTCAGAGGGTGCTGTTTGCAAAGGCCTATTAAGTAGATGTCAAAAAATCAAAATTACTGTTGCAAGACTTAAAAATAGTTGTATTTTTGCATCCGCAATTATGTAAACATAATGGCCCGTTCGTCTAGGGGTTAGGACGCCAGGTTTTCATCCTGGTAACAGGGGTTCGATTCCCCTACGGGCTACAAAAAAAGGATTTAGAAAGAATTAATTTTTAGCAATGGCAAACCATAAGTCAGCATTAAAGAGAATCAGAAGAAACGAAGCAGTGCGTTTGCGTAACAGGTATCAGCACAAGACCGTGCGTAATGCCATCAAAAAATTACGTAACGAGGAAGACAAGAAAGCTGCTGAAGCTTTGTTGCCTACTGTAGTTGGAATGATTGATAAATTGGCAAAGAGAAACATCATTCACAATAATAAGGCGGCAAACCTTAAAAGTAAATTGATGACCAAGGTTGCAGCAATGTAATCGTTGTCGAATTATAATATAATGAGCGCCTCCATTTTGGGGGCGTTTTTAGTTGGAACAAGTTCTATCTAAAGGCCTTTCTTTTGTGTATCATAACGCCGGTCATAAAAGTTCCGTACATGAATAGGATGAAGATCCAAAGGATGTCCCGTAAGTTGTACTCAACCCATATTTTAGGTGCTTCATAACCTATTATTATCAGAAAGGGGAAAAATAAATGGAAAACGGCAAGCCCCAAGCTGGTCCAGAACATCAAATTATGTTTATTGGGATAGGGGTTGGATTCAAGTTTCTTTTCTTTATGATATAACCATATGTTGAAAAGCAATACCATGGATGCCACTAGGTCGGCATAATAAAGATTGGAGTAGAATGGGTCTTGGAAAAATAGACTTATTCCGTAGCTCAACAAGCTGACACCGGTGCCTATTACAACCCATTTTTTGTGTTTTGCATTATATAAAACCTGCCAATATATATGGTAAAAGAACATAAAAGTTATTACGGAGTAAATATTGTATATGATGGCATTGTACCAGTGGTATTCATCGTTGCCTACCAGTTGGAACTCTTCGTAGTGTTTTATAAAATATCCCAGTAGCTCCGTTAAAAGAGTGTACATGAGGTATATGGGGTAATATTTTAACGGAGTGTCAAAATAAGTACTGTAACAAGCTATGGACACCAACCAAACAATAAGATAGAAGGGAAGAATATAATGTTCTGTAAGAAAGGTCAGTATTGCATCCATAATGCTATGGTAACCATCTAATAGACAGCTTTGTGGTTTCAGTTTAATTGGGCGGCAAAAATAACAAAAAAAGCCTCTCAAAAAGAGAGGCTTGCACTTTTGAGGAATTATTCTACCTGAAGGCCTTTCTCTTTCCCATTATCAAGCCTGTAATTATTAGTGTATACATCAATAATATTCCGGTCAGCAGTAATGGTCTAAAGTAAATTTGGATTCCGATATTCAATTTCAGTAGATATATTATTGATATTATTAGAAAGATCGAGTAAAAAATCAAAAGTCCCGTCGAAATCCAAAAAAGTAAATTGTATTTTAAAGAGAACGGACTTTCTTCAATATTTTTCTCCCAAAAATACAGTACTACAATATATATCATTATAATGGAGCCAATAATATGGGCGTAGGTGGTCTGGTTGTGCAATGGGTTGTGCATTATGGCATTTATGATGTAGGCAATTACACAGAATATACTCAAATAGCGTATTTGTTTCTTAAAAACCTGTCTTTTAATCACTTTCCTAAAAACTTCGAAAAAGAAGAGGAAGAATACAACCTGATAAATATTGTATATAATTACATTGTGCCACGAATAACGGCTATCAGAAAAGAATTGGAAATTATTGTTGTATTTAATGATAACTCCCAAGAGCTCTGTAAAAAACGTATAAATAATCAACATGGGAAAGTATTTTAAGGGAGTATCAAAATGGCTACGATATTTGATTACCGCTACTATCCATGTTATCAAATATAATGGAACATAAAAATGTTCTGTCAGGTATTTAAAAAGCTCTTGAGGCACCACCTATGTTAAAAGTCTGTATAAGGGGGTGGACCCGAACCACCATGATTAAAATTCAAGCTTGTATCTCCATTTTGAAACAGGCTGGGCGCAAAACTAGCCTGTGACGTATTTGGTTCATCTTCTCCACCTTCCTCATGACTGCCCACAGCGCCTTTAATTGGCTTGGCCTTACCATCAGCTCCAATATAGAAACCGAGTTCCTTGCCATCCATCATGGTAGTGGGGACAATAAAAATGGAATTTTGTCTGGGATGAACTACTTTTTTGCCATCGGGAAAATTCGGCTTGTCCGGATAGTTGGCAAAGTAAAAACGTAGGGATGTTACTTCAACACCGGCTTCCTTTGCTTCCTGTTCTACATAAGCCATATACTGTTTTATTTCGGAGTATGTGAAAGAAGTAAAGCGAGCTGGGACAAACTTTTCGTCCGGATTACGTTCGGCCTCGAATGTCTGTATCATGTCCAACCTGTTTTTTGTATAATTATCGTACAAGGATTTGGACTCTTCTAAGGAGATGATTCCTTCGGGAGGAGCAATTTTTTCTTGCTTGGGTTCGGTCGGTTGTTCTTTTTTTGGGGCTTGCTGACAAGCTCCCAACAGCAGTAAAATTGCTCCAAAAGAAGCAATTACAATGTTTTTGTTGTTTTTCATAGTTAAGTATTTAGTTCAGTGTTTGAGGGAACCGGAATAAAGATATGCCTTTTTTCTATAAAATAACTTAACAAAAAACCCTTCAATGTAGTGAAGGGTTTGTAATCTGAATATATAACGTCCTGTGTATTTTTACTGACTCATCGTAAGTAAAAATTCTTCGTTATTTTTTGTTTGTTTTATACGTTGCTCCATAAACTCCATAGCTTCAACGGGGTTCATGTCCGCAAGATATTTTCGCATGATCCACATACGTTGAATGGTGTTTTCGTCCAATAACAGGTCGTCTCTTCGTGTAGAGGAAGAAATAAGGTCGATTGCAGGGAAAATTCTTCTGTTCGAAATTCTTCTATCCAACTGAAGCTCCATGTTACCTGTACCCTTGAATTCCTCGAAGATAACCTCGTCCATTTTAGAGCCGGTTTCCGTTAGTGCTGTGGCGATAATGGAAAGTGACCCGCCATTTTCAATATTTCGGGCTGCACCAAAGAAGCGTTTCGGCTTGTGCAGGGCGTTGGCATCAACACCACCACTCAATACTTTTCCGGAAGCAGGCTGCACAGTATTATAAGCGCGTGCCAAACGGGTAATGGAATCCAGTAGGATCACAACATCGTGGCCGCATTCCACCAAGCGCTTTGCTTTTTCCAATACAATATTGGCGACTCTTACGTGCTCCGTAGCTTCCTTGTCAAAAGTAGAGGCAACTACTTCGCCACGTACGTTACGCTGCATATCGGTAACCTCTTCAGGGCGCTCATCGATCAATAGGATAATTTGGTACACCTCTGGGTGGTTGGCCGCAATAGCGTTGGCAATATCTTTTAACAACATCGTTTTACCCGTTTTTGGTTGGGAAACGATCATTCCTCTTTGTCCTTTTCCAATGGGCGAGAACAAATCCATGATTCTTGTGGAAATGGTACTCTGTTTCTCTGCCAACTTAAATTTTTCCTTTGGGAACAATGGGGTAAGGTGCTCAAAAGCTACCCTGTCCCGAACCACTTGAGGGTCCAATCCGTTGATTTTGTTCACCTTGATCAATGGGAAATATTTTTCACCTTCTTTTGGTGGACGGATATTGCCCAAAATGGTGTCACCGGACTTTAGTCCGAACAATCGTATTTGAGACTGGGAAACATAAATATCATCTGGAGATGATAGATAGTTGTAATCGGATGATCTTAAGAATCCGTACCCATCCTGCATAATGTCCAAAACACCTTCACTTTCAATAATGCTATCGAACTCATATTCAGGTTCTTTGTACCTGTTCTTTAAGTCCTTGTCAAAATTGCTGTTCTTTTTATCGTGATGGGGTTTGTTGTGTTGCTTGCTCCTCCTGTTGTTTTGGTTCTTTTGGGAACTGCCCTCGTTCTGATTCTGTTGAGGATTGTTGTCTTTTTTTTGAGGTTGCCCTTGACCTTGCGCTTTGGTATTATCGTTGGTGCTCTTGGGTTCCTTTTTTGGTGGAGCTTTTTCCGTAGTTTCTCCTTCTTTGCCCTTACTGTCGGTAGTTTTAGGTCGGGGAGTTCTGGTTCTTCTTGGTTTTGGCTCTGGTTTTTCGTCTTTGTTGGCAGTAACTGTTTCTGCTACAGCTTTAGGATTGGAGGCTTGTACATCCAATATTTGGTAAACCAGATCCAATTTTTTCAGTGATTTGAATTTGGGAACATTAAGACCCTTTGCAATTTCTTGCAACTCAGGAAGCT
>JAAEZN010000062.1 GCA_018222835.1 Algicola sp.
ATATTGTAATACTTTCCACCATGAAATCTTTCGAAAAGCAATTACCGCCCGAAAAATTTCTGCGTATCCATAAATCCTATATTGTGAATCTGGAGAAGATTGAGAAATTCAACAGTAAAAATGTTGAAGTAGGGGGCAGACAGATTCCATTAAGTAGAAACAAGAAAACTGAACTAGCCGAAGCGTTGGCAAACGTATAATCTTATATGTGGTCCACATTGTAGACCAGTCTAACACTTTTATACTTGGAAATAGCATTAAAGGATTTTTCAATTCTTTTAATGCTATTTTTTGTTTGGGCCAAGGGCTGGTTTCTTGGTATTTTAACCATTATATTTTTTAGATAGTCCCTTCGGATACGGGCAACGGGCGGATATTCCGGGCCCAATATCTGCGTTCCAAGCACATTACGCAATGACCCCGCCATCCAATCTGCCGCTTCATTCAGTTTATTGAAATCCTTATCCTTTAAAGTTATCTTTATGAGTCTCACCAAAGGAGGATACTTAAACTGCTCCCTTTCGTAAAATTGTTCTTCGAACATCTTATCATAATTATGGGTGGTTACTTGCTGCAATATTTGATGATAGGGATTGTACGTTTGTATTAAAACTTTGCCACGCTTTTTGGTACGCCCTGCCCTACCCGCTACTTGGGTCAACATTTGAAAACTGCGCTCATGCGCGCGGTAATCGGGAAAATTGAGCATAGAATCAGCATTCATAATACCAACTAGGCTTACATTTCTAAAATCGAGCCCTTTAGTAACCATTTGGGTTCCAACCAAAATATCCATTTCTTGGTTTTCAAAAGATGAAATAATCTTTTCATAAGCGTATTTTCCGCGAGTGGTATCCAAATCCATCCGCCCTACCTTAACGTCTGGGAGCAACTGTCCCAATTCTTGCTGAATCTGTTCTGTACCGAAGCCCTTATTATCCAAAGTTGGGCTCCCACATGCCAAGCAAGCTTGTTGCAAGGCCATATGGTAACCACAATAATGGCAACGGAGTTGGTTCCTGTGTTGGTGATAGGTTAAACTAACATCGCAATTGGGACATTGGGCCACATGGCCGCAAGTGGTACACTCTACTACGGGAGCAAAACCGCGTCTGTTTTGAAAAAGAATAATCTGCTCCCCTTCCTCCAATGCTTCCGTAATGGCTTTGAGCAGGATTTCCGAAAAATGCCCCTTCATTCTTCGTTTGCGCATAGCTTCTTTTATATCCACTAAGCTGATATCCGGCATCAATACATTGCCATACCTATGCGCAACAGAGGCATAACCATATTTATTTGTTTTAGCATTGTACATGCTTTCAATACTCGGGGTCGCCGACCCCAAAACTATGTTTGCTTTGTGCAGGGCGGCCAACACCACCGCCGCATCCCGTGCGTGGTACCTTGGTGCAGGATCGAACTGCTTAAAAGAGCTTTCATGCTCCTCGTCCACCACGACCAAACCTAATTTGGCAAAAGGGAGGAACAAAGACGAACGTGCACCGATCACAATTTGAGCTTTTTCTGCATTCTTCAACACGTTGTTCCACACCTCCACCCTTTCGTGAATGCTATATTTTGAATGGTAAACTGATACTTGATGACCAAAATACCGTTGTAAACGATTGATCAACTGCGATGTCAACGCAATTTCGGGGAGCAGGTATAGGGCTTGCCTGCCTTCGTCCAAGCATTTTTGAATAAGTTTCACATAAACTTCCGTTTTCCCTGAAGAGGTTACTCCATGCAATAATACTGGTTTTCCTTCTTCAAAACCTTGGTGAATATCCTCTAATGCCTTATTCTGATACTCATTTAATCCAATAAAATGAACACCTTCCGATTGATCATCAAACCGTACCCGATCTTTACGGATATGATATTCTTTCAGAATATTTTTCTCGATCAATGCTTTGATTACTGCACGGGAACTTCCACTATGCTTTTCGAGTTCCGAAATTGGTATGGGCTTGCGGCCTCCTGCTTTTAATTGAAAAAGGGACAAAACCACTTTACTTTGCTTGGGCGCCCTGGTCAGGTCGTTCAATAACTCGGACAGTTGCTCCTCGTCTTCATAATATTCCGCAAGCTTAACATAGCTAACCAGTTTTGGCTTGTATTGCTCGTACAATTCTTCCTTTTGAAGTACGACACCTTTATAAACCAGTGTATTGATTATTTTTAATACATTTTTTTTATCCAGAATATTGCTGACCTCGGAGACTTTCAATGCGGTTTGATGCTGAAGTGCTTCGTATATCAAAAACTCATCATCGGTGAGTTGCATTTCATCGATTTCCACATTTTTGTTAGGCAAAATAAGGGTTTCGCTTTCCAGCATAAAAGCACTGGGCAATGCACTGCGAATAACTTCGCCCAAAGTGCACATATAATATGTGGCCACCCATTCCCAATGCTTTAGTTGTACTTGGGTCACTACCGGATGTTCGTCCAGTATCTGATAGATTTCCTTAGGTTCGTATGCCTCCGGAGCATTGGTGTGCACCCGATAGGCCAGTGCCGTATATATTTTGGATTTACCAAAGGGCACGGCAACACGCATTCCCCCTTGTATAAAATCAGCTTCTGCTTCCGATATTTTATAGGTGAAAAGTTTTTCCAAGGGAATTGGCAAAACCACTTCTAAAAAATACTCCATACGTTAATTCTCGATTACCCGGTGCCATGTTTGGGTACGGTACAAAAATGCCAAATATCCTCGTACTTTGAGTCTGTTTTCGTTTTCTTCGTCCAACCAGACCCTTGCTTTAAAAGTCATGGCCTGCTCGGGATCGAACAGTGTGTCCCCTTTGTAGATTCCTTTATTGCTCTTCTCGAAATCCTCCATAATTTTCATACCAAGGATGGGTTTGTCCTTTCTATCCCCTTTACAGTTTGTACAACGGGCATCTTTTTTTCCTTCTTGCAATATTTTAACCACTTTGGCATGCATCAACCCATCCTCCTCATAAATTTCTATGATCGCTTTATTGGCCCCGTCCCGGTCGTCAATGGTTTTCCATTTGCCAAAAATTGTTTGCGACAGAGCTATCTGGCAGCAGAGAAAACACAGCAAACCTATCCATTTATTGTATGTCTTTCTGTTTTTCATGTCGTTTCTTTAATGAGTTGAGGGTTGCGTTCAATTCAAAACCAAGTAATAAGATATTTGAATTTAACCAAATAAACACCATTAAAATCAATAATCCACCCAAAGCACCATAGAGTTCGTTGTAACGGGCAAATTTTTCAACATAAATTCCGAAAAGATAGGAAGTCAATAAAAACAATAGGGTCGTCATTAAGGCCCCTGCCGAAAAAAATCGGGCCTGTCTGCCTTCTGCCGTTCCATAATAATACAGGATAGCTGTTGTAAAATATGATAAACTCAGAAAAAACAACACTTTGGCGACCTGTATGCCAATGGTATCCCCCTTTTCCACATTGTAGCCCAATGTTTTGCCCAGATATTCACTTGTATATTCAACAATGTAGAATTCAAAATAAACAAAGGCAACGGCACCTACGATCAATAAAATGGATAGTATTAAACCTACCATAAGGGCATAGGCGTACTGTCGGAAAAAATTACGGGTAAGTTCCACATGATAAGAATTTTCGAATCCAGCGAATATGGCATTTACCCCATTGGCCATTAAAAAAATGGACAATATAAAGGCAGAGGACAATAACCCACCCTGCTTTTGGTCCTTTATCTGCTGATAGATATCCCCAAAATAGTCACTTGTTGCCGATGGCAGGAAAGATTCCAAAAAATCCAAGAACTGTGCATCAAAATTCTCGTTGCCCACGCTAACATATGGAATAATAAAAGGAACCATGGTAACCAAAAAGATAAGCAACGGAAACAATGCCAAAAATATACTGAAGGCAATGGAGCTTGCCCGTGTGGACACGGCTCCTTTAATAATGCCCATTAAATACATTTCGATCAAGTCATAGAAAGAGAGCCCCTCGAAAGCTTTGAGCTTTATCTTTTTCAACACCCTAACAATCCAATTGACCACAGGTATTTTCTCCAACTGCTCTTCTATGGCTGCTGACATTTAAACGGCTTTTAGACTTAGATCCATGTTGTAAACAGAATGCGTTAAGGCTCCTGATGAAATGTAATTTACACCACATTCAGCATATTTTCTTATAGTCTCCTTTGTTATTCCTCCGGATGATTCTGTCAGGCATATATTTCCGATTCTTTTTACAGCTTCGCGTGTATCATCAAAATTAAAATTGTCCAAGAGAATCCTATAAACACCTTCAGATTTCAAAATTTCAACCACTTCTTCCAAATCCCTGGCCTCAACTATGATTTTAAGGTCTTTGCCAGTTTTTTTTAGGTAATCTTTTGTTTTTTGAATGGCTTTTGTGATCCCGCCCGCAAAATCGATATGGTTATCTTTCAGCATAATCATATCGTACAGCGCAAATCGATGATTCTCTCCCCCACCTATTTTTACGGCCCATTTTTCCAAAGCCCTGATACCCGGAGTAGTTTTTCTCGTGTCCAGAATTTTGGTGCCCGTACCATCTAAAATGGATACATAATTTTGAGTTTTGGTGGCAATAGCGCTCATTCGCTGCATGGCATTGAGCACTAAACGCTCAGCTTTTAGGATATTTTGGGAACTACCTTCTACAAAAAATACAACATCTCCATATTTGACGGGCTCTCCGTCCTCCAACAATACCTCAACTCTTAAACTGGGATCCACATAGTTAAAGACCTGTTTTGCAAAATCGACACCAGCAATAATACCTTCATCTTTAACAAGCAGTTTGGCCTTTCCTTGTGCAGTTGACGGAATACAGGCCAAGGAGCTATGGTCGCCATCACCAACATCTTCGCGTACGGCATTGGCTATGATCAGGTCCAGTTCGTTTTTAAATTGTTTTTCAGATATCATTCAATTGGGATTTTAACGAAAATAATAAAAACATTATTCCTTGCCCACACCCATACCATGCCTAATTTTTAAGTGGAATCGATTATTTTTGGGCATGCAGATTACTTTGATAGCAATCGGGAAAACCGATAAGTCTGAACTTGAACAACTTATAAGCGTTTACGAAAAACGACTAAAGCACTATATCAAGTTCCAGATGGAGATTATTCCTGATATAAAAAACAGAAAAAATCTTTCGGAATCACAACAAAAAGAAAAAGAGGGAGAACTTATCCTTGCTCAACTACAACCTACGGACACCTTGATCCTTCTTGATGAAAAAGGCAAACAGTACACTTCTATGGATTTTTCCCAGTTCTTGCAAAAAAAGATGAACAGTGGCATTAAAAATCTTGTGTTGGCCATTGGAGGCCCGTACGGTTTCAGCGATACTGTTTACTCCAAAAGTGCCGGAAAAATCAGTTTATCCAAAATGACGTTTTCCCATCAAATGGTGCGCTTGTTTATTGTAGAGCAGATTTACAGAGGATTTACCATCCTCCGAAATGAGCCATATCACCATCAATAGTGATTAAGTTCAAGATTCCTTAGCCAAAAGTGCAAGATTAGAAGACGAATTAATCGGTCTTTATTCTTAAATCTTTTCGCTAAATATACCTCTCTCCCAACTAGTAAAGTACCCTAAATTTAATAGTGTTCTCTATTTTTTTGAGCGCTTTGATTACTTCCTTATTGTATTCCTTATCCAAATCGGTGATTACATAACCAACTTCACTATCGGTAGAAAGATATTGTCCGGAAATATTGAGTCCGTATTGTGCCAGCACTTCGTTTATCTTGGCCATTATGCCCGGAACATTTCGGTGAATATGCAAAAATCTATGCACTCCGTTTTGTTTGGGCAGCCTAATATTTGGGAAGTTAACCGCATCCACAGTGTTGCCGGAATTGATGTAGTCCATAATCTTATTGGGCACAAAATCGGCAATATCGCGTTGCGCTTCTTCTGTACTACCTCCAATATGAGGGGTTAGGATAACATTGGACAACCCTTGTAATGGTGTCTCGAATCCTCCATTGCTGCGCGGTTCAGAAGGGTAAACATCTATCGCGGCACCGCCCAATTTGCCATTTTTAAGAGCTTCGGACAAGGCTTCGATATCAACAACAAAACCTCTTGAGAGGTTGATCAGCTTGGCCCCATCTTTCATTTGATTGATCTCTCGCTCACCGATAAAGTTTTTGTTGGCCTTATTATCGTCAACATGCAAGGTCACCACATCGGCAACACTCAACAAATCCTCCAAGGTATCACATTTTACAGCGTTCCCCAATGCCAATTGATCATTGACATCGTAGTAGTAAACCTTCATTCCCATGGCCTCTGCCAGAACGGACATTTGTTTTCCAATGTTCCCGTACCCAACAATACCCAAGTTTTTTCCACGTACTTCTTGTGAACCAGCAGCTGTTTTGTTCCACTCGCCATTATGGATTTCTGTACTTCGAGGAAAAATGCTTCGCATGAGCATAATGGTCTGCCCAATGGCAAGCTCTACCACGGAACGGGTGTTACTGTATGGCGCATTGAACACTACTACGCCTTTCTTTTTACTGTACTCCAAATCTATCTGGGTAGTTCCAATACAGAAGGCCCCGACCACTAATAGTTTATCTGCGGCATCCAACACTTTTTGGGTTACTTGGGTCTTGGACCTAATGCCAAGCACATGTACTCCTTTAATACGCTCGATAAGGTCTTCCTCGGACAAACTTGTCTTGATCAATTCCACTGAAAAGCCTTCTTCGGAAAGGTTTTCGAATGCAGCAGGGTGCACATTCTCCAATAATAAGATCTTGATTCTGTTCTTAGGGTATGATAGGTTTCTTGGCAAATCGTTCACAAATAAAAATTCATCTAGGTTAGGTGCTACGTGGTCGGCATTATTGGCAGCCTTTTCACGGTGCACATTTTCGGTATAGGCGAAAAATTTATGGGCTATCCCGGCCTCGCGCATTACATAATCGCTATAGCCGTCGCCAATCACTTGGACCTCGCCATCCAAATCCAAGTTTTTTAAACATTCAATTTTCCCATTATGGGTGGCCAAAACATTGGTTTCGTCAAAACCTGTTATGTTACCATCATCATCAAAAGTAAAGGTGTTAGCATACACCCTTTCGGAGGGAATGTTGTATTCTTTAACAATAGGATCAATAAACTCCTTGAATCCGCAAGAGATCACATAAATATCATCGGAGTATTCATGAAAGAACTGCTTGTTGGCCTCAATCGATTTTGAAATTTTCTGACGTAGCTCAGTTACCAAGTCTTCCAAATCATTCTTATTGGCGCTCAACAACCGAATTCTGCGCTCCAAGGATTCTGTAAAGGAAATATCACCATCAATCCCCAAATTGGTAATCTTCTGGATTTCTGACACAATCTCATCTCTTTTAGGGTTTCCTTGCAGGGTCATTTCCGCCAAAACATCCAATGCCTCAACCCGCGTGAGCGTACTATCAAAATCGAACACATATTTGCGTCCTGTTTCTACCATGACTAGCTTCAAAAAAAATTAAGGCATAAAATTAAACATTAATTCTATCCTTGTAATCCGATAACACCAAAAACCTTACACTTTTACGGATAAATCAAAAATCCATTACAATTTGTTTTAAATGCTATCCAAAAGCCATCTTTTTGGAGTTATGTGCAAATCGAATTCATGCTTAAAATTCATATTGAAACTAAGAACACCATGGTTGGTCATTCATTATTCTTAAGGTGTTGTTCCTATCCGTTCAGAACCAACGTCGAGTAAGTTTACAGTAGAAACCATATTCTTTTCCGAACTTTTGTTGGAGCATCTCTTCTTCTGGTTGTATCTGAAACTTGTTCATGTAAGATACAAAACCGGCTGCCACCAAAGTATTAAAGGCATTCCCTAGCTTTAGGCCAAAAGCCAACAAAAAAAGTAACATGCCCAAATACATGGGGTTACGGGTAAAACTGTAGATGCCATTGGTCACCAGTTTTCTGGTTTTCTTAGGATTCAAAGGGTCCATCGTAGTTTTTTTGATAAAAAATTGAATTACGGATATCAAAATCACTAAAACCCCTAGTCCAGACAAGATCATAGCAAGCTCCTGCTTACCAAAAAAATCAAACTCCCCTACCGGCAAGAATCTATCCAACACATACATTACTCCTCCAAAAATCAACATAACCAAAGCTGGTGGCACTTTCATTTTCATAGAAATCGCTTAAAGTTCGAAATTACTACTTTTGAACCTCAATTAGAACCCCTTTTGATTTGAAACTAGTTTTTGCCACTCATAACGACCATAAACTAAAAGAAGTTGAACAGCTACTTCCAACAGGTATAGAGCTTTTGTCATTAAAAGATATAGAATGCTTTGACGAAATTCCAGAAACGGGAAGCACTTTAGAGGAAAACGCCAAAATTAAGGCAGATTACGTTACACAAACCTATGGTTTGGATTGTTTTTCTGATGACACAGGTTTGTTGGTCGATGCTTTGGATGGTGCACCAGGTGTTTATTCAGCCCGATATTCTGGCGAACACAAAAATGCCAAAGACAATATGAAAAAATTATTGATGGAATTAAAAAACATCAACAAAAGGTCTGCACACTTTAAAACGGTAGTCCATTTGAACCTTAAAGGGAAAAATCATGTTTTTGAGGGCATTGTGGAGGGAGAAATTACCAAACAAGAATCTGGCGATGGCGGCTTTGGATATGACCCCATTTTTAAACCAGATGGATTCGATAAAACCTTTGGTGAATTGTCCCCCGAGGTTAAAAACTCCATTAGTCATCGTGGCAGAGCCATTAAAAAATTGGTGGAATTCCTAAAAAATAATGCCTCTTAGCTTGCACCGATCAAAATAAGTGTACCTTTGCCGCTTTATTAACGCCGCCGGTATGGGCAAGGTGTTGTGATGGGCTTGAACGGGAAATACTTATAATCGCTCTATACAACACAAACATATTTGCGATTAAAGGTATTTACCGCTATGACAAAATTTGAAGCCTTGGGGTTGGACAAACCCCTATTGGATGCTATTTCCGACCTTGGATTTGAATCCCCCTCTGAAGTACAAGAAAAATCAATCCCGATTCTTTTGGAACAGGAAACCGATTTGGTTGCCCTGGCCCAAACAGGAACAGGAAAAACTGCCGCATTTGGATTTCCAATGATCCAGAAGATCCAATCGGATAGCAGGACCACACAAGGATTGATACTCTCCCCTACGCGAGAGCTTTGTTTACAGATAACCAACGAGTTAAAACTATACTCAAAATATATTAAAGGACTTAATGTAGTCGCCATTTACGGTGGCGCTAGCATTACCGAGCAGGCCAGACAAATAAAAAGAGGTGCACAGATCGTTGTGGCAACCCCTGGCCGTATGAAAGACATGATCGGCCGTAATATGGTGGATATTTCCAAAATTGATTATTGCGTTTTGGATGAAGCCGATGAAATGTTGAACATGGGCTTTTATGAAGACATCAAGGACATTTTATCCAATACTCCCAAAGAAAAGTTTACATGGCTCTTTTCGGCAACTATGCCAAAAGAAGTGGCTACCATTGCCAAAAAATTCATGCACAAGCCAGTAGAGATTACTGTTGGTTCCAAAAATGCAGGCGCCTCTACGGTACAACATGAATATTATGTAGTAGGTGGGCGTGATCGCTATGCAGCACTTAAACGTTTGGCAGATGCCAACCCTGGGATTTTCTCGGTTGTGTTCTGTAGAACCAAGAGAGACACCCAACGTGTGGCCGAAAAACTTATTGAGGATGGTTACAATGCCGGGGCTCTTCATGGAGATTTGAGCCAAAATCAACGCGATCTGGTAATGAACTCGTTCCGAAAAAAGCAGGTCCAAATGTTGGTGGCTACCGATGTTGCCGCACGTGGCATCGATGTGGACGATGTAACCCATGTGATCAATTATCAATTACCGGACGAAATCGAAACTTACACCCACCGAAGCGGGCGTACGGGACGTGCCGGTAAGTCCGGAATCTCCATGGTAATCGTGACCCGTTCGGAGTTGAGAAAGATCAAGGCGATCGAGAAAAAAATACAACAGGATTTTATCTCCAAAAAAATTCCCGATGGTATTGAGATCTGTGAGATCCAATTGTACCATTTGGCCAATAAGATCAAAGAAACCACAGTCAACAATGAAATCGACAACTATTTGCCGGCCATCAACGATGTTTTGGAGGGGATTGATCGCGAAGAACTTATCAAAAAAATATTCTCTGTAGAATTTACCCAATTCTACAATTATTATAGCAAAACCAAAGACCTCAATACTCAAGATTCCGGAAAAGAAAAAGGAGACTCGTCCGGCGATATTCCATCCGAAGGTTCCGTACGTTACTTTATCAACGTTGGAGAAAGGGATGGTTACGATTGGATGAGCTTGAAAGATTTCCTTCGCGATACCTTAAACTTGGAAAAAGAAGACGTCTATAATGTGGATACCAAGGATTCTTTTTCCTTTTTTAATACCGATGCACAACTTACAGAGTTCATCCTACAAACTTTCACCGATTTTAAATTGGAAGGACGCTTCATAAATGTGGAAGTTTCCAAGAATCCAGGTGCTGGCGGTGGCGGAAAAGGAGGTAAAAAACGTCGTGGCCGTAAAGGCAATGGCGGAAACCGAAGAGGTGGCAACAAGTCTTATAAAGGAGCGAAAAAAGGTGGTTTCAACAAAAAGGGCGGAAAAAAAAGACAGGGCTTTTATTAGTTAATTCTATATTAAATGGTACATCTCTGCTATTTATTTTTCTTTGTTTAGTATTTTTATAGCTACAAAGATTGCATGAGAAGATTACTACTTATACTACTGTCCCTAATTCCATTACTTGGTTTTTCGCAGGTTGATGATGCCGAAAGCCAAGAAGTGAGAGAGTTTTCCGCAACGGTAATCAATGCCCAGACCGAATTTCCTTTGGAAAGTGTGCATGTGGTAAACCTAAATCAGGTCAAAGGTACCATTACCAACCCTGAAGGCAAGTTTACCATACCTGCCGCGGTGAATGATACCCTGTATTTTTCCTATTTGGGGTTTAAGACTCAAAAAGTAAGGGTAACCAACGATATGATTCGTTTTGGGAACACCGAAATTGCATTGACAGAGCTGGCCTATGCCCTTGAAGAGGTTATCGTGACCCCGTATCAACTAACAGGATACCTGGAGATTGACGTAAAAAACCTTCCGATAAACAACGCTTACCAGTATAGCATTTCGGGGCTTAACACCAGCTACGAAGCAGGTAGCAAAAGTCCCAGTGCGGTCACTAAGGTATTGGGAGCCATTCTTAATCCGGCCGACTTGCTCAGAAACCTATTCGGGAAAAAACCAAGACAGATGCGAAAGCTCCGTCAAATTAAGGAAGATGATAATATAAGAGACCTTTTGGCATCCAAATTTGATAGGGAAACGCTAACAGAACTACTTCAATTGGAGAAGGTGGATATCGAAGACATCCTGAACAACTGCAATTATTCCAAATCCTTTATAAAAACGGCGAACGATCTTCAGATTTTGGATGCAATTTCCAGTTGCTACGAGGAATATAAAGTCCTAAACAGAAACTGACCAGATATTTAAATCAATAATTGGGATAAAACCATACGGCGATAAATAATTTTTATCTTTACGTATCTAATTTCTAGCTTTAAACAAAATCCCGGTTCATGAAAAAACTGCTTGTTGTTTTGTCATTAATATCTTTATTTGCTGGCTGCAAAAAAGTCCAAAAAAAGCAGCAAACCGTGCAAACAATTGTTGAAGAAACAACCAAAAGGGAAACCCCTTTTGTCTGGGAGGGAGCCAATATTTACTTTTTGCTCACCGACCGTTTTAACAATGGAAATCCCAACAACGACGTAAATTTTCAAAGAACTGAAAAAACTGGGGTTTTAAGAGGATTTGAGGGAGGTGATATAATTGGTATCACAAAAAAGATTGAAGAAGGATATTTTACCGATTTAGGAATAAACGCCATTTGGTTCACTCCTGTGGTAGAACAAATACATGGTGCTACCGACGAGGGTACCGGAAACACATACGGTTATCATGGCTACTGGGCAAAGGACTGGACCTCCATAGACCCTAACTTCGGCACAAAAAAGGATTTGGAAAATTTGGTGAAAACCGCCCATAAAAATGGAATTCGCATTCTTTTGGATGTAGTTTTGAACCATACTGGACCAGTAACCGAAAAAGATCCTGTTTGGCCAGATGATTGGGTAAGAACCGGACCTAAATGTGAGTTTACCACATACGAAAATACCACCGCATGCACCTTAGTGGAGAACCTACCGGATATATTGACCGAGTCCAACGAAGCGGTGGAATTGCCAGATGCACTCTTGGCCAAATGGAAAAATGAAGGCAGACTCAGCAAAGAACTCGATGAGCTTCAGCTATTTTTTGAGCGAACCGGCTATCCACGCGCTCCTCGTTACTATATTATCAAATGGCTTACGGATTATATCAACGACCTAGGCGTTGATGGATTTCGAGTGGACACGGTAAAACATGTAAATGAAAACACATGGGCCGATTTGTACACTGAAGCATCTTACGCTTTTGAAACATGGAAGAAAAAACATCAAAATCAAATCTTGGACAACAACCCATTTTATATGGTAGGAGAAGTTTACAACTATGGTATATCCGGAGGTCGTGAGTTTGATTTTGGAAATAAGAAGGTGGATTTTTTTAATTATGGATTCAAGAGTCTCATCAATTTTGAACTCAAAAATGATGCGCACAATAGCTACGAGACCATTTTTAAGAAGTACAACAAATTGCTCAACACTAAACTAAAGGACAAAAGCGTGCTAAATTATTTAACATCGCACGATGATGGCGCTCCTTTCGATAAGGACAGGGCCAAACCATATCGTTCCGCCAATGTGCTTTTACTGACCCCAGGAGCATCTCAAATATATTATGGGGACGAAACGGCAAGAAGCCTAACAATTGAAGGCGCCCAGGGCGATGCCACACTTCGTTCGTTCATGAATTGGAAGGATTTGGACAGTATTCCAGAAACACAAAAAATCCACAAACATTGGCAAAAATTGGGTCAGTTCCGAAACAACCACCCTGCAGTTGGTGCCGGAAAACACAACCGATTGTCAAAATCCCCATATGTATTTTCGAGAACTTATATAAATGGGGATTACAAGGATAAAGTGGCAATTGGTCTAGATTTGCCCAAGGGCAAAAAGTCACTTTCCGTAAAAGGTTTCTTTGGCGATGGCACTAAATTGTTCGACACATATTCCGAAACCGAGGTTATAGTGGCCAACGGAAAAGTAATTTTGGATAACGATTTTGATATCGCCTTACTGGAACTTGTAGAATAAGTTTATTGTCTGGAGTGCAAGGCAATGCGATTACCTTCGGTATCTCGGAACAGGGCCATATAGCCTATATCTGGGCTTATCTGCGTTTTGTTCTGTAATATTTTACCTCCAGCAGCCTCAATACGGCCTAATTCGTTGCTTACATCGGCACTGGAAAAATAAATCAGTACACCTTGGGTTTCGCTAGGCGTGTACCAATCTTTATTTTGGATAAGCGAACCTGATGCGCCCTGCTTGCCCTCTGCCCATGGAAACCACCCCATTTTGGTTCCTCCAAAATCCTGCAACTTTATTTCAATTTGAAAGACAGTATCGTAAAACTTCTTGGCTCGTTCCATGTCCACAACAGGAATTTCGAACCAACCCACCATGTTATTCTCCATATACTATTTGTTTTCCAAAATTTCCTTTAGGCTGGCCAAGCCCTCTTCAAAATCCTTTCCTACAGCCTTATCCATATTCATAAACAACATCATAATACTCATTGGAAACTTGTTTTTACCAGAAAAGCCCCAGACTACTTTGGTCGAATCCTTATCCACTTCTTTTGCAACTATGTAGGCATTCGAAGTAGATTTAAATGGCTTTAAGAACCTTAGCTCGCTCTCAATACGCTCCCCATCCACAATTTTGGTTATCTCCTGCTCCCCTTCCCCAACATCTTTGTTGCCTTTCCAGTAATTAGTGGCGCCTATTTCGCCATCTATACCCGTAAATTCCTTATGCATATTGGGATCTCTTTTTCCCCAAGGAGACCATTCATCTTGATTTTTCATATATTTTAAATAATCAAAAACCAAAGTTTTTGGTTTGTCTATTTCTACGGATCGGGAAACATCATAATTTTTTGGGGCAATCACGGCTAGAATAATGATCAGCAGTACCAGTGCCAAGAGAATGTATAAGACTATCATAACTGTAATTGATTGATTTACAGTTAAAAATACAAAATTATTTTACTTGTTCAGGTATCTTTTTATAATCCTTTCCACATCTTTAATGGATTTTTTGGTCCAATCGAATCGTTTATCCAAAACCTCTGTATCGGTCAATTGCCAATTAAGATCGGAGCTTCGTACTTTTTGGGCCAATTCCTGGATGATTATGGCTGCGGAAACGGAAACATTCAAGCTTTCGGAGAAACCTACCATCGGTATTTTTAAAAATCCATCCGCTTGTTGCATCACCTCTTCCGACAATCCTTCTCTTTCCGTTCCAAAAAATATGGCCGATTTTTTCTCCGGGAAAAAATCGTGCAATAAAGATGAGTCATTGTGTGGTGTTGTAGCAATAATTTGATAGCCTTCTTCCTTTAATTTGGCCATACAATCGGTAGTGGTTTGGTATCGGTACACATCTACCCATTGCTCGGCGCCCATAGCAATATTCTTGTCCAACCGTTTTCCAAACCGGTCTTCCACCACATGTAAATCCTGAACCCCAAAAACATCACAACTACGCAAAATGGCACTAGTATTGTGTAATTGATATACATCTTCCACAGCAATGGCTATATGCTTTGTCCTGTTTTGCAGCACATCTAAAAAACGTTGTTTCCGTTCTTCAGTAAGGTACCCTTCAAGGTAGGTGAACAATTCATTATTAAACATAAAACCAAGATAGGAAAAAATGGAATTTTGGACTTTTGATGTAATTTACAAACACCTTCTTTGCTTGGTAATTGCAACGTTGGGTTAAATGCAGCATCAAACTTGATAACTTAAATGTTCCGTTTTGATATTTTATTCATAATTTTCTCTTTACATCCAAATAAATCAATTCTTTCTTTATGAAAAATAGATACTTTGTTGTTTTTCTACCATTTATATTTTTAATGATTTCCTGTGTGGACTCCAAAAAGAAAAAAGATGGGGTATCGGTGAGGTCGGAAACATTTCATACAGTTACCATTGATAAAAATTACAGTATAGGCATTCCTAAATTTATGACGGCCACGACAGGATTGAACGAGGAGGCCTCATTACAATACCAAAGCCTACTTAACGAAGCCTATCTTTTAATCATTGACGAACCTAAATCGGGGTTTAAAGAGGTTTATAGAGGTTTAGGGCAATACGATGATAATCTTTCCCTTTTACAAAACTACCGGCAGGCTAGATTACAGATATTGTCGAGAACAACAAAAGTGGGAAGCAAGTCCAATCCTGAACCTTTAAATATTAATGGATTGAATGCGGAAAGTTTAGAGATTGATGCCAAACTGGAAGGCGTGGACAACGAAATCTCCTATTTTATAACATTTGTGGAAGGAAGTGACCAAGTGTACATGATCATGGCCTGGACCTTAAAGGATAAAAAGAAGGAGCATAAAAAAACCTTTAAAACAATTGCCGAATCATTTAAACTTATTGATTAGGAAACTGCTTTAAAGGTTTGTTTTCCAGAAATGTATCCTATTATTTGCTCAAATACATTTTTCTTCTAGAGTACAAGTTGTAAAATTCATCATCTTTTAAACTATCGATGAAGAGAATACTCTCCCCGGTACTCTTCATTTCCGGTCCCAGATTTTTGTTTACGTTAGGGAACTTATTAAAAGAGAATACAGGTTGTTTAATGGCATAGCCTTCCAATTGTGGATTAAAGGTGAAGTCTTTGACTTTTTTATCTCCCAACATCACTTTAGTAGCATAATTTACATAAGGCTCTTTGTATGCTTTTGCGATAAATGGAACTGTACGCGATGCTCTTGGATTGGCTTCGATTATGTACACCACATCATCTTTGACCGCAAACTGGATGTTGATCAATCCTACAGTATTAAGTGCCAAGGCAATCTTTTTGGTGTGATCTTTAATTTGCTGCATCACAAACTCACCTAAGTTAAATGGTGGCAAAGTCGCATTGGAGTCACCGGAATGGATTCCACAAGGTTCTATGTGTTCCATTATCCCAATTATATATACATCTTCCCCATCACAAATGGCATCTGCCTCGGCTTCGATGGCGCCATCCAAATAATGATCCAATAAAAGTTTATTATTTGGGATCTTACGTAACAAATCTACCACATGGGCTTCCAGTTCTTCTTTGTTGATCACGATTTTCATCCCTTGTCCACCCAATACATAAGATGGTCTTACCAACAATGGGAACTTTAGTTCTTCTGCCAAATCCAAGGCTTCGTCCGCGGTTTCGGCAACCCCAAACTTAGGGTAAGGAATATCGTTGTTCTTTAATAAGGTGGAGAAACTCCCTCTATCCTCGGCCAAATCCAAGGATTGGAAACTGGTTCCTATAATATTGATTCCGTATTTGTCCAGTTTCTCGGCAAGCTTCAATGCAGTTTGTCCTCCCAATTGCACAATTACACCTTCTGGTTTTTCGTGAAGGATGATATCGTAGATGTGTTCCCAAAATACGGGCTCAAAATACAGTTTGTCGGCCGTATCAAAATCCGTGGATACGGTTTCGGGGTTACAGTTGATCATAATGGTCTCATAACCACATTCAGCAGCTGCCAACACCCCGTGCACACAGCAATAATCGAACTCGATTCCCTGTCCAATACGGTTTGGCCCCGACCCAAGTACAACAATCTTTTTCTTGTCGGTCACTACACTATCATTAGCCACATAGCACTCACCACCTGCCGTTTCGATTTCTTCTTCGAAAGTGGAGTAATAATATGGAGTTACCGCTTTAAATTCAGCCGCACAGGTATCTACCAATTTATACACCCGGTTAATGTTGAGGTCCATACGCTTGCTGTGTACTTCGCTCTCCCAACAATCCAACATGTGGGCAATTTGTCGATCTGCAAAACCTTTCTGCTTTGCTTCCAACAATAATGCTTTTGGTAAACTTTCTATGGTATATTTTGATATCTCCATCTCCAAGTAATGCAGCTCCTCATATTGTTTAAGGAACCACATATCTATCTTGGTGATCTCATGGATACGTTTTAATGGTATTCCCAGTTGAATGGCGTCGTAGATCACAAAAACCCTATCCCAGCTGGGTACACGTAATTTCTCAATGATGGTTTCGTAATCTTTGTATCCTTTACCATCGGCTCCCAGACCATTACGCTTAATCTCCAAGGATTGTGTAGCCTTGTGCAGGGCTTCTTGGAACGAACGTCCAATACCCATCACCTCTCCTACTGACTTCATCTGGAGTCCCAAGGTTCTGTCGGAGCCTTCGAATTTGTCAAAGTTCCAGCGTGGTATTTTTACGATTACGTAGTCCAAAGTTGGTTCGAACAAAGCAGACGTGGATTTTGTAATCTGGTTGTCCAACTCATCCAAGGTATAGCCTATCGCCAATTTGGCTGCAATCTTTGCAATCGGATACCCAGTTGCCTTGGATGCCAAAGCTGATGATCTAGAAACCCTAGGATTGATCTCAATGGCAATAATATCTTCTTTTTCATCTGGACTTACCGCGAACTGCACGTTACATCCACCTGCAAAATCCCCAATGCTACGCATCATATGAATGGCCATATCCCTCATTCTCTGGAATGTTCTGTCGGACAAGGTCATTGCGGGCGCCACCGTAATGGAATCCCCTGTATGGATTCCCATTGGATCCATATTCTCGATGGTACATATAATTACTACGTTGTCGTTTTTATCACGCAGCAATTCCAACTCATATTCTTTCCAGCCCATTAAAGCCTTATCGATCATCACCTCGTGAATCGGAGAAACCTCGAGACCGTGGCTTAGTTGATCATCAAAATCTTCTGGGTCATAAACAATGGCCGCACCTGCTCCACCAAGAGTAAAGGAAGCTCTTATCACCAAGGGGAACCCAAACTCCTGTGCGATTTCTTTTCCTTTTAAGAAAGAGGTTGCGGAGGCCTGTGGAGGCATGCCAATTCCGATTTTGAGCATCAATTCCCTAAACTTTTCACGGTCTTCGGTAATGTTTATGGCATCGATATCCACCCCGATTATCTCTACTCCAAAATCCTCCCAAATACCTTTATCATCGGCTTCGATACAAAGGTTCAATGCAGTTTGTCCGCCCATGGTCGGTAATACAGCATCAATATTTGGGTGTTTTTTCAGAATTTCGACTATTGACTTGGTTGTCAGTGGTTTTAGATACACATGGTCCGCCATGGTAGGATCGGTCATAATGGTAGCGGGATTGCTATTTATAAGAATGGTTTCTATACCATCTTCCCGTAATGAACGAAGCGCTTGGGAACCAGAATAATCGAACTCACATGCCTGACCGATAATAATCGGGCCAGAACCAATAATCAAAATGGAATTTAAATCTTTTCTTTTCGGCATTTTCTCTAGGGGTTTCTCGTTATTTACTTTTAAGTCAAAAAAAAGGTGTTACCTAGAAAAGTAACACCTTTAATTTAAATAATAGATACTATCATTATTTTTTATGTCTTGGCTCAGAGGAAACAGTTAATCTCTTTCTTCCTTTGGCTCTTCTTCTCGCAAGAACTTTTCTACCATTGGCAGTCGCCATGCGCTCCCTAAAACCATGCTTGTTTCTTCTCTTCCTTTTTGACGGCTGATACGTTCTTTTCATTTCGGAACTCTTTAATGGATTTTGTTGATGGGAAAATTCTTTTCCCTAAAAAATTCTGGGCGCAAATATACAAAGACTTTTTACTTTGACAAGCCCAAACATAAAATATTTAATTAAGTTTTTAGTACTTTTGCCACCGCTTAAACAAAGGTAAAAATCTCATATCATATGTTCAACAAAAATATTAAGCTCGTAATAGCCGTAATGATCATTGCATACGCCATTTACCAGTTTGTAGAAGGTAATATTGGCAATGGAATCGCATTGATCTTACTTTCCCTTGTTTTTATTTTCCTCTACTTTAGAAATGAGTTTATCCTTTTGGCATTTCTTAAGATGAGAAAGCAGGATTTGGATGGCGTTCAAAGTTGGCTTGGTAAAATAAAGAATCCGGAATCTGCATTGATCAAAAAACAAGTAGGCTACTATAACTACTTGCACGGCATCATCTACTCACAAAAAAACCTGACGCAGGCCGAAAAGTACTTTAAAAAGGCCCTAAAATTTGGTTTGACGATGGATTACGATGTGGCCATGGCCAAATTGAGCTTGGCTGGCATTGCCATGCAAAAGCGTAGAAAGCGTGAGGCGACCCAATTGTTGCAAGAGGCCAAGAAGTTGGACAAGAACAACATGCTTACCGACCAAATTAAGATGATGCAGCAGCAGATGAAGAAGATCTAGGGGCTTTTTCTTTCTATTCATACATCTTACTTTCTTTTCTTTTTTCTGTTGGATTGGTGAATCGCCAATTCAAACTAGTCATATGTGAGTTGGCAATGGAATTATAACCGGAAACACTTATCGGTGGACATAGATCATTAAAAACGATGTTTAGCTCAATAGCTGGCAACAAGCTAAAAACCTCTCATAATCGAAGAACTTAATTTAATCTCTATCGCTATTTTCCCATTTTAATTGTCCAATATTCTTGCTCAAAGTTAAAGATTGCATTTGGAGGTTTTTTGATTGATTTTCCAACTCTGCAATTTTATTTTCTGAATCTATACTTTCTTTTGTTGTTTTTGTAGCGCAAAATTCAATTCTTTTATCAATATGGTCAATTTTTTTTCCAGCTTTCTCATTAAGCTTTTTAGCAATATTATACTCTCTTATGGCCTTTGTATAATCACCTGTTTCTTGTAAACCATCAGCATAGTTAAAATGTAAATCTGCATTGTCAGAAAACTCTTGAGTATTGATTTTCATAATCTCAAGAGATTTTACTTTCTCATTTTGCTCCCATAAATGATACGCTATGGTATTTAATTCAGGTCTGCTAACATAGAATTGATTTGTTTGTTTTAGGTTGTAAAACAAAGCATTAATTTGGTTTGACGTTGAAACACTTATGTGTTTAGAAAGCTGATGAGCTATTGATAACTTTGGCATTTTAAACCTATCATTATTGGCAATTATATTACTTAATTGATCACTAAAACTTTGGAAGTTTGGATCATCAGTATTTGTAACAAGAAATAAAGTCATATCCTTATTAGGGTAATACGAGAAATGACTTCTCCCTCCATAATTTTTCCCAATATGATTAAGTATTATATTTTTATTATTATCATATTGGATTCTAACTCCATAACCGTAATCAGATTTATCTTCGTCTAACATACTAACATGTGAAGCCGTAACTACTTTATTATATACATCTGTAGAAATAAAATTCTTATATGCCCTTACAATATCT
>JAAEZN010000063.1 GCA_018222835.1 Algicola sp.
GCTCTGCTCTACGCAATGATAGAGCAAAAAGGCTGTCATCAACATGCTCGAACAATCGTCTCAGGTTCTGTTGGCTTTTAACTGTTCTAGAAAACTGGGATATATCGACATCTGCATTTTGGATGTTATCAAAAAGGTTCTCCTGCTTAAAGGAAAAAGTAACTAGGTTATCTAAGATCTGTCTTAACATTTCTGCATCTTCAGCATCCGTTTCTCCACCACCGCCCATGGCGCCCGACTTCATGGACTGACTCATTTCCTTCATCTTTTGAGCAGCTGACTTTTGTTTTTTGGATGCTTTGTTCCCAGCACTCTCCTTTTGTTCGGGCTGGGGATATTGTTCTATATCTTGATGATTCTTAATCTCTTCCAAAGCATCCTCCTGGTCTTGCGTAATTGCGTCGGTCTTATTTATTCCCGTGTCAAAATCCAATGGCTTTTGTAGATTTTGGTTGTCCTTTTCCAATTCTCGGATTTCTTTTTCTATTTCACGGAACTTATCATTTAATTTTTTCTGCTCTTGCTCATCAAAATCTTTGCCTATCTTTTTCTCGGAAAGAAGCTCTTGCTCTTTAGCAATTTCGTCCAACTCTTTCGCAATTTGTGCCGCCTTTTCTGTTACATAGTATTGCTTGGTCAACTCTAAAATTTGCTCTAGGTTACGTGAGTTTTTACTTTGATTTTTACCTAATTCATCCAATCTTTTTTGTAGGTCTTCCTTATCTATCTTATCGGCTATTTTATTTAATTCCTCTAACAACTCGGCATTCTTTTTTGCCTCTGCCTCTTGTCTTTCCAAACGTTCTTTTAGCATTTTTTTCAACTCGGAATCTTCAGCGCCTTTATCCATGCTCTTATTTAGATCCTGACTGAACTTCTGCATCAGTTCCTCTTGTTGCTGTTGTTGTTTTAAAAAGTTCTTGACTTGACTCTTTTCCTCAAAGCTGAGTGTTTTTTCCTCTTTCTGTAAATTGGATATTTTGGATAACCTATCTTCCTGTTCTTTGTAATCCTTTAAGGATTCGCCGAGTTTGTTCAAAGTTGTGTTTTGAAAGTCCAACTCTTTGTTTATCAATTCATTATCGTTATATAATGAAGCATTAAAAACAGGGCTTTTAGTTACTTTTCCCCCTCTAATTCCATCATTATCAACCACTTCAAAGTATAATTTATACCGCTTCCCCTTTTCAAGTTCTAACCCTGTTGGAAAAGTGTAGTAAAATTGATAAACATTTGAATTGGGTTGTTCCAAAGACAATCGTTTTATATCCTTAATATCGTCCGCTGGATAAACCACTAAACGGATATCCCTGATTCCATGATCGTCGGCAGCCTGTCCTGTATAGTAAGATTCATTTGGGTTCAATGAGTCCAAAACCTGATCAACCTGTACAGTGGCTTTTTGATCTTTAACCACGCTTAAGCTATACGCTAATTTTTCAAAATCCGTGATTCTGCTATTTGAAGTCCGTAGTTCGTAATTAAATTGATTGAACACTTTTTTGACGTTATAGAAAAGGTTGTCTTCCTTTTGAAAAGAAACGGCCGTGTCAGAGGTGATCAATTTAATGTTTTCGACATGGTCTCCCAATATCTTCCATGTAACTTTGGTTCCCTCGGGAATTTCTGCGTTTCCGGTACCAGTAATCTTTTCCGATATACGATTTAAATACTTGGGGAATTCTAATTCTAAAGCAAAATCCACCAATGTTGGAGTTCTATAGCTATTCACCGTATATGTTCTGGAGTTCCACCCATTTGCGGATAAATAAAATGTAGTTTCTAATACCGGAGGCTGAAAAGTGTACTCATATACCCCATCCTGAGTCTGCATTAACAGTGGTTCTCCATTTACAATTATTTCCACCTGGTCCGGACGAACATCCCCAACGGTCTTTACTCTGACAGTCAACGGCTCGTTATCCATCACCTCCAGAGTATTGTTTATCAATAGAAAAGAAAATGGAGCAGGCCTTTCATAAGCTGTATCGTAATGCACTATTCTCTTATGAGAGTTGAAGAACGAAACAATGTCTCCTGTTACCCAAATAAACCCAAATAGCAATACAGGAATAATTACATATTTGGCATATCTGTAACTTTCATTAAAGTTGACTGCTTTTGCAAATGGAATTGGCTTTAATTGTTCGGCCCTTTGCTCTATACTTGCCAACAATAAATCTGTTTTCTTCCCATTTTCGGATAACTCCAAAAGATTAAAAAGCTTATCATCTACCTCTGGAAAGTGGGAGCCGATAAGTTTGGAAGCGGTCTTTGTGTCGATTCCATTTCGAAATTTGGATAAGTATAAAATAGGAACAAGAATATAACGGTAGAGCAGAAATAATTCAACCACAACAAAGAGAATAAAAAGTGTCATTCTCCAAGTGTTGTTCAACCAAAACCAATATTCAAATGATAGTATAACAAACCAAAAAAGGGTTCCCAGGGTTAAAAACAAGAAGAAGCCCTTGATCAATCCTTTGGTATAAAACTTCTTGATAAATCCCTCCAACTTGTCCAATATGTGCTGATATCCGCTCAAATCAATGCTTTTGTATTACCAAAATACCTGATCCTTAGGAAATCAACAGAAAAATTTTGTTAAACCTTGCCATATCTAACCCTACAGACCCCTTAAAACCAAGCCATGAAACTCTTTTCATTTAGTATGCAGGAATGTATCTTTGCAACTCAATAAACCCTATTATGAGTCAAAAAGTTCGCGTTCGATTTGCGCCAAGCCCAACCGGCCCCCTTCATATAGGAGGTCTGCGTACAGCATTATTCAACTATTTATTTGCCAAAAAGAACAATGGAGATTTTATACTGCGTATTGAGGACACGGATCAGAATAGATTTGTAAAAGGTGCCGAAGAATATATTATAGAGGCCTTGGAATGGTGTGGAATTCCTTTTGATGAGGGTCCCGGTAAAAATGGATCGTTTGGTCCCTACCGACAAAGTGAACGTAAAGACCTTTACAAACAATTTGCTCTTGAGCTTATTGAAAACGGCAAGGCGTATTACGCATTTGATACACCCGAAACCTTAGACAACCACAGAAAAGACCATGAGGCAAAAGGGAAAACTTTTATCTACAATTGGCATAATAGACTTAAGTTGACCAACTCTTTGTCCTTATCCCCAGAAGAGGTTAAAGCGAAAATTGAAAACGGTGAAGATTATGTGATTCGTTTTAAATCACCAGAAAACGAACAACTCGTTTTAAACGATATTATTAGAGGTGAAATTAAAATTGATACAAACATCCTTGATGACAAAGTGCTGTTTAAAAGTGATGGTATGCCCACATACCATTTAGCCAACATTGTTGATGATCACTTAATGGAAATATCCCATGTGATCAGAGGTGAAGAATGGTTGCCTTCTTTAGCGTTGCATCAACTTCTCTATGATGCCTTTGGTTGGAATGCACCCAAATTTGCACATCTACCCTTGATCATGAAGCCAGTGGGCAAGGGAAAACTGAGCAAACGCGATGGTGAAAAAGGTGGCTTTCCCGTTTTTCCCCTCACGTGGAACGAATCGGAAGGGTACCGGGAGTCAGGGTTTTTTCCCGAAGCCGTTGTCAACTTTTTGGCGTTATTGGGATGGAACCCAGGTACAGAACAAGAAATTTTTAGCTTGGAAGAGCTGGTAAATACCTTTTCATTGGAAAGGGTAAACAAGTCAGGTGCTCGTTTCGACCCAGAAAAAAACAATTGGTATAATCAGCAATGGCTTCAAAAAAAGAGCGATGATGAACTTAGTGAACTCTTTGCTAAAGAATTGAATGACAATAATATATCCGTTTCTGATACATACATAAAGCAAGTGGTATCCTCTATTAAAGAAAGAGCAGTTTTTGTTAAGGATTTCTGGGGTCTTTCCGACTACTTTTTTCAAGCCCCCTCTTCTTACAATGAAAAAGCAGTAAAAAAGCAATGGAAAGAGGACACTCCGGAGATTATGCAAGGTGTAATAAATACTCTAGAAAATGTAGATGATTTTGAATCTACCGTTGTTGAAGAAAAAGTAAAGGCATGGATTTCTGAAAAGGAGCTTTCTTTTGGCAAAGTTATGCCTCCCTTGCGTTTGGTCATCGTCGGAGACATGAAAGGGCCACACTTATTCGATATTATGGCGCTAATAGGTAAAGAAGAGAGTATAAACCGTATTAAAAGCGCTGTTAATCAGCTATAAATACACTATAACTGTAACATTCTTTTACAATTGACTACTAATACTATAGTCAAGTTTTGTAATTTCCATTTCTAACATAAAACCTAAACACTATGGGCAACTACCTTCTAATACCTATTGCGTTTGTCGCGCTTATTATTCTCTTTAAGTTTTTCTTTATCGTTAAACAACAGACTGCGGTCATCATTGAACGATTTGGTAGATTTCAGAGCATTCGTAACTCTGGTCTTCAAATGAAGATTCCACTAGTTGATCGTATTTCCGGGCGTTTAAGTCTAAAAATCCAGCAGTTGGATGTTATTGTTGAGACCAAAACCTTGGATGACGTATTTGTGAAATTAAAAGTTTCAGTACAGTATGTGGTCATCAGAGAAAAAGTATATGAAGCTTTTTACAAATTGGAATACCCACATGATCAAATTACCTCTTACGTTTTTGATGTTGTGCGTGCCGAAGTTCCTAAAATGAAGCTGGACGATGTCTTCGTGAAAAAAGATGATATTGCAATCGCAGTAAAATCCGAGTTGCAGGATGCCATGCTCGAATACGGTTATGACATTATAAAAACCCTTGTTACCGATATTGACCCCGATGGGCAGGTAAAAGCTGCGATGAACCGCATTAATGCCTCTGAACGCGAAAAAATTGCCGCTCAGTTCGAAGGTGATGCACAACGTATCCTTATTGTTGAAAAAGCTAAGGCAGAGGCGGAAAGTAAACGATTACAAGGACAGGGTATTGCCGACCAACGTAGGGAAATTGCCCGCGGTCTGGAAGAGTCTGTTGAAGTGCTGAACAAGGTGGGCATTAACTCCCAGGAAGCATCTGCCTTGATCGTTGTTACCCAACACTACGATACCTTACAGGCCATTGGCGAAGAAACCGATACCAATCTGATTTTATTGCCAAATTCCCCTCAAGCCGGTAGCGATATGCTGAACAATATGGTGGCTTCGTTTACGGCAAGCAACCAAATCGGTGAGGCAATGAAGCGTAAACAAAACAAAAAAGATTCGGGCACAACCGAATAATTATTCATGATGAATCATAGAAAAAGGCTCCTTTTTAAGGAGCCTTTTTTATGTCTTGGTACCTGCCATATTCATCTAGTTAAACTTGTTGAGCAATTTTTTGGCCACTAAAGAAATTGTAACCTTTTGAATAAGGGGCGCCAAACCACCCAAAATATTTACGGGATAAAGTTCTTGCTTAGTGTTTTGAATCGCAAGTTTCACTTTTTCCTCTTGTATCTGCTGTTGCAGTTTTAATATTTTAAGGTCGCGGTCTATTTCCTCAAATGATTTGTATTCTGTGTGAATCATAGTTCATCGAAATAAAATTTAGAGAATCGTTTTAAAAGTGGCTTTTCAATTTTCTTCTTAAACACGAAGAGAACAATACCCATCAGTATATAAAAACATCCTACAATTAAAAAGCCCAATGCCGTACTTTCCAGTTGTTCTCCTATCCAAAAAGCAGCGCTTAACGACAAGAACAATAGGGCAATAGAGACCACACCACCAATAAACAGTACCTTAGTTGCCATGGTAATGCCTTTCATCATAGACTTAAAGCTTTGGAGCCTATATAAATCAAGACTGTTTTTTACGTAGCCCCTAACCCCTTCTTCTACATGGCCTATCTGCTCTTTAATATCTTGGAATGCCATATATTACTTTTGAAGTTGGGCGTTCTTTTCTCTAAGATCTTCTAGCTTTTTTTCTAGGGCCACCAAGATATCGTCGGCCTTATAGCTCATGTTTGATAATGTATCCTCCAATTTCTCTTCGAACTCTATTTTTTTGGCATCTGCAGTTTTAGAAAATTCATCCTTTGCGTTGTTGATGCTTAGTGCAATATCGTCTTTTGCCTTAACCGCACTTTTTTTGATTTTCCTTCTGGTTTTTTTCCCTTTGTCCGGAGCGTACAAAATTCCAATACCAGCTCCAACTACAGCTCCAGTTAATAATGCAGTTAATACGTTTCCTGTGTTATTTGACATAATGTTATCTATTTTGAATTAAACTTTAACGAACAAACCAATCAGTTTACTTTTAATGATAAAATCGAACAACCAATTGATTTGCTCCAAAAGTAAAGCGCCAAGAAAACGATGATCGATCCATTCGCTCTAATCCTTGACGCTATAGATAACTTTTGACAAAAAATTAAGAATAAAGGTGTTTAAGGCCACTTTAAACCGCCGACCAATGGTATGGTTTCCGAAAATCTAAAGCGGCCGCAAAACACAGATATTGAAGCTCTCTTTGATAAGATTTTTCAATAAATAATGGCGTCTAAATAAGAAAGTTTTATACTATCCTTTTTGCTCTAATTTGGCCCAAGTGTCCCTTAAAGTAACTGTTCGGTTGAAGACCAATTTCTCGGGTGTTGAATCTTTGTCAACATTAAAATATCCCATACGTTGAAATTGCATCTGATCTCCAACTTTAGAATCCTTTAGACTGGGCTCCAAATAACCGGTAATCTTTTTTAAAGAATCCGGATTTACAAAATCGAAGAAATCTTTATCCTTATGGCTATCGGGTGTTGGGTCTGTGAACAATCGATCATACAATCTTACCTCGGCGGTAATGGCATGTGGAACAGACACCCAGTGCAAAGTGCCCTTTACTTTACGGAGGCTTTCCTCGGTACCAGAACCACTTTTGCTTTTTGGGTCGTAGGTACATTGTACTTCGGTAATGTTTCCTTCGCTGTCCTTGGTGCAGCTTTCGGCCTTAATAATATATCCGTTTTTTAAACGGACCTCGCCACCCAGCTTCAACCTGAAGAACTTTCTGTTTGCCTCTTCCCTAAAATCTTCCTGTTCTATATAAATTTCTCTGGAAAAAGGCACTTCTCTACTTCCAGCCGATTCATCTTCAGGATTATTTTCGGCCTCCAACCACTCTTCTTTTCCTTCCTCATAATTAGTGATGACCACTTTTAGGGGATTTAGAACTCCCATTACACGTGGTGCAATTTTATTTAAATCCTCCCTTACGCAGAAATCCAACAAAGAAACATCCACAACATTTTCTCGCTTGGCTATTCCAATGGTGTCCGCAAAATTTCTGATAGATTCCGGAGTAAATCCTCTTCTACGCAATCCTGAAATTGTGGGCATTCTTGGGTCGTCCCATCCTGTTACAATTCCCTTCTCTACCAATTGTAGCAATTTACGCTTGCTCACAACGGTATGGCTTAGGTTCCTACGGGCAAATTCCCGTTGTTTTGGCCTAAGTTTATCAGAAGATACCACTTGGTCCAAAAACCAATCGTAGAGCTCTCTGTGAGGCAAAAACTCCAAAGTACACAAGGAATGTGAAACTTGTTCAATATAATCGCTTTCACCATGCGTCCAATCGTACATTGGGTAAATACACCAATCGGTATTTGTTCTGTGATGGGCCTTGTGCAGAATTCGGTACATTACCGGATCACGCATCAACATATTGGAGGAAGCCATGTCTATTTTTGCTCTCAATACATGTTCTCCATCCTCGAATTCTCCCTCTTTCATCCCTTCAAAAAGTCTCAGGTTTTCTTCAACAGAACGATTTCGAAAAGGACTTTCTTTTCCGGGCTCTGTGGGAGTCCCTTTTTGTTCGGCAATTTGTTCAGAAGATTGACTATCTATATACGCTTTTCCTTCCTTGATCAAGTAAACTGCCCAGTCATACAACTGCTGAAAATAATCCGATGCGTAGCATTCTTTGTCCCATTCAAAACCAAGCCATGCCACATCGCTTTTTATGGCTTCTACATACTCCTTCTCCTCTTTGGCAGGGTTCGTATCGTCAAAACGTAGGTTTACCGGGGCATTGTACCTTAATCCCAATCCAAAATTGAGACAAATGGAACTTGCATGGCCTATGTGTAAATACCCGTTCGGTTCAGGAGGAAATCGGAACCTTAAATCGTTCTTTACATAACCTTTTGTTAGGTCTTCCTCGATAATGTGTTCTATAAAATTGAGCGATTTAGCTTCTTCTGACATACTCATAATTTGATGCGCAAATGTAGTAAAATCCAATGTTGATAGCTATTTTTCATGTATCTGTGTATACAAAGTAGGCATTTTCACAACACTTTTCCCCTAGCCTACAACAATATCTTTCCATTCGTCGAAATTAGAATCATATTTGTTATTGGATTACTATATGAAAAAGAGACGCTTGAACACCGTCTTTTGAAAGAATTACTATTAAGGGGCACAAACTAACAGGGCTATATGGCCCATAACCTCTTAAAATCTAACGGTGATGAAAAAAAGTAATTCAACAAATAGCATCTTAGTTCTGGCCTTGGCTTTTGTGCTATTTGGTACTCTGAGCGTGCAAGCTCAAATTCTAAACAAACCTATACCGGCAGACAATCCCAACTATGGGGGAAACTATGCATGGACGGCTGTTTGTGCTTCTGCAGGATTTAACGAATACTTTGTGAACTTTACTTGGCTTCCGCCCATGGTGGACGGCAATAACGAGTTTATTTTGGAACTATCGGATAGCGATGGTTACTTTTCCTCTCCTACAGAACTCGCAAGAGTTAGTGATAAGAACGCTACTTTCGACTTTGATTTTGTCTTTGCCCTGCCCACGACTATGAGGGGCGACAATTTTAAGATGAGGGTTCGCAGTACCAGTCCGGCCAAGACCAGCCCACCATCTGATGCTTTTTCCATGTACTATATCGACTATGGTTCGCCGTTGTTGATCAGTGAAAATGGCAGTGGGACCATTCCTTCCGGAGGTCAAATTCAAATTTGTGGTGGCGGTTCGGTAACATTAAAACCCCACAATATCCCAAGTGCAGATTCGTACATCTATAATTGGTACCGCAGTGGCACATTACTTCCTCAAAAATCGGAGAGCATCACCGTCTCTGACCCGGGAATGTACTACGTGGAATTGGATTATGGAGATTGTTCGGGCTCTGCAAACACCCTGTCCAATACCATTGAAATAACAACCGGTTCCAGTTCTGGACTGGCCATTAATGGCCCGAGTAGTATTGAGGTCTGCCCTGGAGCCACACATGTATTGGAAGCCAACATAAGTGGATCGGGATATACCTACACTTGGTATAAAGATGGGGCTGTTGTTAGTGGCCCGACCGTAAATGGCAGTACATACACTGTAAATGCAGGTGTTGCCGGCTTTGAGGGCTCATACACGGTTAAAATACAAGGTTCCGGAATATGTACAGAATCGTCCGGCGCAGTTGTAGTCTCCAATTCAAGTTCTTTTGATATCACCTTGAACAATCAAGAAAATATTGTGTTGCTTCCATCGCAAACAAAAACATTATCCGTTGGTACTACCGCAACCAATGCTACCTATCAATGGTACAAAGATGGTGCGGCCATCACGGATGCTACAAGCAACACCTTGGATATTGGTGCTGTTGGGGAATATTATGTAGAAGTTACAGAAAATGGTGGCCCGTGTGCCCCAGCTCCAATAGCCTCGGCAACAACAACCGTTGTATCTCCCAATTCGTTTGAGTTGGTAGTGGACTATGTTGGCTCTTACACTTCTTGTGTGAGTACAGATGCCACCATGAGCTTAACAACCATTAATGCTGTGGGCGACAATGGTTCCAAAACCGATGTAACCGCAGACCTACAGACTTCGTTCAGCTACCAGTGGAAGTTGAATGGAGCCATTATTTCTGGAGAAAGTTCCAAGACCATCACTGTTTCAAACCAAGAGGGCAATGGAAACTATACATTGTTCGGCTCAATAGACACTTTTGATGCCACTTCCAATAGCTTGCAGGTTAGACTTGCTTCCAACCAAACCTTGGCAATATCTGCCAATAGCAGAGTGCTTTGCGAAGGAGGAGAGGCTATTGTGTTAAGCAGTGACTTAAGTCTTACCAATGAGTCTTTTGAGTGGAAAAAGGATGGCGTTGTGGTCGATTCTTCCTCAGAAACTTTAAATGTGACTGCCTCTGGGGTTTATCAACTGGTCATCAACACCAATGAATGTCCATTGATTTCCAATGAGGTAACCATCACCAATTTTGATGAGTCTTTGCTAGTATTGGACAAATCCAAAGACCTCATCATTATTGAAGGAGAAACCGAAACGATTACAGCTAGTGGTGCCGATTCGTACGAATGGTACGATGCCGGCAACAACCTTATATCCTCTAGCAGCTCGTATGGATTTACAGCAGAAGGGGAGTACTTGTTAATTGCCAGCTTCGGCACTTGCACCGTAAGCAAAGTAATTACAATAACCTACAGGGATATGTTTGCCATACCGAACGTTATTACAACCAACGGAGATGGAATCAACGACCTATGGGTCTTGCCCAACACCTATTCCAGAGACCCAAATGTTCTCGTTACCATTTTTAATGAGCGCGGAGAACAAGTATTTAGCCAAGCTGGCTACGAAAACAATTGGCCTCAGTCCACCACGTCGTTCAACAGACAAAGCATGATCTTCTATTATAAGATCACTCGTGGTGGTAAAAGCCTTAAACAAGGAACTATCACAGTTATTAAATAAGCAGCAATGCAAACCAATAAACCTCTACTAATACTTACTATCTTGCTACTTGCTTTCTCAGGAATGAGGGGACAGGAAGAAGAGGTGTATGTGCCTTATAACGTACCCTCTCAAAATCTTTTGAAGTTCAATAGGTTCTTGTTGAACCCAACCTTTTCAACGGTAAGGGAAGACAAGTCGTACATCAATCTATTCCATAGAAACCAATCGGTATCTTTTGATGACAACAACCAAGTTTACTTCTTGAGCTATAGTGGTAGAGTTAGTGATAGAAGCGGTGTTGGTTTAAGTTTGTTCACCAATAGGGAAGGGCTGTTCAATAATTTTGGCGTGCATGCCAATTATGCTTATGGTGTAAGGTTAAGCCCTAAGAGCACCTTTACTTTTGGTGCCAATGTCAGCTATTATCAGAGTGCCTTTAATCAAGATAGGGCCAATTCCGTGGATTTTGACCCATTGTTGGGCACTTTGGAAAGCAGTTCCTTGGTGAGCTTTCAACCAGGTTTCAATTTTTCGATCGGAAAATTCGATATCGGGGGTTTTGCCGAAAACCTATTCGATTATAACTTAAAAACCAGTGAATCAGTAACCGATTTCAACGAGAAAACCTATTCGGGCCACTTACAATATACCCATCAGTTTGAAAACGGGACAGGTATTATGGAACAGGCTCGCCTAATGCCCTTGGCCAGGGTTCGTAAAGTAGGGGAAGAAGAAATTACACTTGGTGGAAATCTTATTCTGGACCTTCCTAAATTAGGTTGGGTACAGGCCGGTTACGATGACTTTTACGGAGCATCTGCAGGTTTAGGTTTTAACCTTACCAAAAACATATCGCTAGGTTACACCGTAGAAAAAGGGTTGTCCAACGAGTTTGAAAACTTTGGGGTGACCCACGAAATCTCTTTGGCCTATTCCTTCACCCCAAATCTAACCGAAGACAGGGTTATGTTGGAAAAAGAAGGGGAAGAATTGGTTTCTAACGAACAAAACGTGCCTCAAGACAGCTTAAGTATTTCCGATAAAGACCTAGAAATTGCACAATTAAAGGATAAGCTAGCAGAAAATGATGCCATTCTGGATGAATTGCTCATGCGACAAGATTCAATAGAATCAACCCGCAAAAAAGACTTGGAAAGACGTTTCGAGACCGTTATGAAGATGGTACAACGTGAAACTCGTGGACAAAATCCGGAATTGGAGGAAAGAGCCAAGGAAATGTACTTCGCCAATATGGACAGTGCCGATATTGTAACGAGAAAAACACAACCTGTTGCCAATCATGGTCTGTCCAATACCACCTCAACCAAAAAGGTAATCAAGATCAACGAGGCAAAAGATAATACCAAAAACACCTATGCTTCAAACTCGAAATCAAAAAAGGACAAAACCTATAGATCCGCCAAAAGCAATAGAGTCAAATTTAAAGCTCACGTTGTTCCAAATGTGGAAAGCGGACATTACTTGATCGCCAATGTTTTTAGAGACAGGGACAACCTACATTCCTTTATTGAAAACCTAAGGGCACAAGGCATAGAGGCAGATTACTTCGAAAATCCGAAGAACGGACTCAACTATGTTTATATCGCTGAGTTTAGTGACAAAAAAGAGGCTTTAAATGCCTATCACACCAAAATGAACGGCACCTACCAAGGCGATGCCTGGGTAATGAACGTTAACGAAGGTAACTCTCCGATTGCAGGATACACAGAAAAGGTCAACTCTCGAAAATCCCAATACGGAAATAGCCTGTTGTCCAAAAACATAGCGGCAAATGCCGGAGGAAAACGCCACATCGTAATTAGCGCTCAGTCTGGAGAAGGATTGGCCGAGGGCTACTACATCATAGCAAATGTCTTCGAAAACTCGGCGAGTGCCAAAGATTTTGTTAAAGAACTGAACGCAAGGGGATTGCATGCCAGTTATTTTATAAGTCCCCAAGACAAGCACAGGTATGTGTATTTAAAGAAGCACGATACTTGGAGCAACGCTCTAACCTCTTACTATACCAAATTGAACGAGTCGTACGATGACGATATGTGGATCCTGCGAATAAAACCAAACACAACTATTTAACCCAACACGCTTATGAAAGTATCACTACTCAGGTGGGGCATAACTACTTGTTTACTCCTGTTTGCATATACGGGATTTTCACAAGTCAAAAACAATTTCGACGTTAGATACGAAAATAGGCTCAAGGGAGACCTTACCTTTATCGCTAATAACATCGTAAACAGGGATTCTGGCTCTAGGGACCCTGAAGACCCTTATAATGTAACAGGCTCAAGTTCGTCTTATAACGATAACCTCAATATGCAATATATAGATATTGATGGTGACCCCTCGACCTTTAGCTCCAGTAGTGCAACCCTTGCCGTACCAGATTCGGATTGCTCGCAAGTGAGATATGCAGGCCTGTATTGGTCCGCAGTGTATAGGGACAGCAATCGAAGTAGTGCTTTTGACCAAATTAAATTTAGGGTTCCCGGTAGTGCCTACGTTGATATTACCGCAGATGAGATTTTGTTTGATGGAAATGGGGATTCCGATTTTGGTAGCTACGCACCATACGCTTGTTATAAGGATGTAACCTCAATGTTGACAGGAATTGCCAACCCGGACGGAGAATACTTCGTAGCCAATGTTAGGGCAAGCTCCGGCGACAATGTTCAAGGTGGGGTTTCTGGTGGATGGTCTTTAGTGGTCGTTTATGAAAACCCAACTTATCCAGGAAAATACATTACCACTTTTGATGGTTATGCAGGAATTAAATCTGGAGAAACAGTAGATATTCCTTTTAGTGGATTTACTACATTGCCTTCCCCGTTTCCAGTAAATGCAAAACTAGGTGTTGCAGCATTGGAGGGCGATAACCGTATTACCGGAGACCGTTTGTCCATTAGGGCGGATAGCAATGGTTCTTTTACCACATTATCCAATACCGCAAACCCTTCCAATAACTTTTTTAACAGTAATATTACAAATGAAGGTGTAATCCAGACCAACCGTAACCCAAATAGTATCAACACATTGGGTTGGGATGTGGACTTGTTTACAATTCCAAACCCAAGTAGATCGGTAATACCTAACGGCGAAACAGGAGCTACCTTGCGAGCTTCATCTTCACAGGATAAATACGACATTTTCTTTACCTCTTTGGATGTGGAGATTATTGAGCCGTCCATCAACCTTGCAAAAACCGTTGAAGATATTGGTGGAAACGATATAACCGGGCTAGGCGTTCACCTTGGCCAATACTTGGATTATGTACTTACTTTTCAGAACGTAGGTAACGACGATGCCACAAATTATACCATAAGGGATGTACTGCCCATAAATGTAACTCTGGACGAATCCAGCATATCCATGCCTTCTGGAGTGACCTATACGTACGACCCAGCTACTCGTACAATTATTTTTACCATCCCAGATAACATTGTTGAAGAAGGTGACCCCCGAGCGGCTATCCGTATGCGTGTACAAGTGGCAGAAAACTGCTTCGACTTTATTGATGCCTGTACAGATATTATCCAAAACTTGGCCTATTCCACATACCGGGGAGAATTAAACTCGAACCAAATTACGGACGACCCCAGTGTTTACGATTTTGATGGTTGCGGATTTGGTTCTCCAGGCGCGACCAACTTCTTATTGGACGACCTTAGTGCCTGTAACTTCAGCAGAACCGTACAACTATGCGGTGAAGATGTATTATTGGATGCCGGAGACAACTTCGATAATTATATCTGGTACCGAGATGAAAATGGAAACAACACCATCGATGTTGGTATCGATACTGTAATAACCGATAGCGATTCGGATGCAGACCCAAGTACCATGTTGGTAACTCAAATAGGCACCTATATTGTAGATAAGCAAGTTGCCGATCCCTGTAAGGATTTCCAAGAAATTATTACCGTGGAACTGTTTGGTTCGGTTCAATCCAATCCAATAACGGCCCTGATCAACGATCCTACCAATACGATAGATGGCGCTATTGAAATATGTCCTAACGACGGTAGTGAACTGCCAGAAATTTTCCTTTGCGGACTTAACGATACGGAACTCCTACAAATCAACATTCCAGATGCCATTCGAATAGATTGGGAACAGTTGGACGAATCAAGCTGTGCAGCATCTGTAGATGGATGTGCCAATACAAATTCTGGCTGTTCTTGGAATTTGGTTCACTCTGGTAACGATTTCTTGGCATCCGACACGGGCCAGTACAGATTGGTTATCCAATATGAAGATGGTTGTTTTAGCAGGTTCTATTTCAATATTTACAAAAACCCATTAGACCCTCAATATACCAGTAGCGATATTATTTGTGACACCGACGGAAACATTACCGTTACCAATATGCCATTGAATTATGAGTTTCAATTGGTAAATCAAGCTACAGGAACGGTTGTGGCCCCATACCAAACCAGCCCGAGCTTTGATATTGCTACCAATGGCGCCTATATGGTAGAAATGAGACAACAAGGAGTTACCGATGGTTGTGTTTTTGTATTGGGCAACATTGGTATTCTTGCTAGGGATTTCCAAGTAGATATTACAACTCAAAACACCAACTGTACTGGTTTGGGAGCAATTTCCATATCGGTTCTTGATGTAGAGCCGCAATATTATTACGAAATATCTACCGGTGGGACCGTAGTTGATACCCATGGTCCTTCCACCGATAACAATTACACATTTGATGGTCTTAATGGTGGAGTTTACGATGTTGCCGTTACCACAGATGATGGTTGTGTTTACAATGAGCAAGTTACCATTTTAGACGAGGCCAACCTTGAGTTGACTGCGAGGGTTTCCCAACACATTACCTGTAAAGAAGGTAACATTCTAATGGAATCTACAGGAGGAAAAACTCCTCACTTGTATGCTATTTGGTCTTATGTGGATGATGGTGGAGTTACCCAAATTTCATACCCCTCTGTAACCGATATCCCTGCCTCTGAATTCCAGACCAGTCAAATTTTCGACATCTACGACCCGGGACAATACACCTTTGTAGTTGTAGATAGATATGACTGTTACGATATCTCCAACACTGTAACTATAGAGTTTAGGCCCGCAGCAGATTTTGACCCTACCACAGTAACAGATGTATTGTGCTATGGTGATGCGACCGGAGCCATCACATTTAATCTGATCAACAGCAATGGTTACCAGCTTACGTACTATTTATTCAACGCTGTAGGGTTTGATGAGAACAATTACGATCTAAACAACGCCTTGGCCACCAATGCTTCTGGTAATTTCCCTGGATTGGCAGATGGTGACTATGTCGTCGTGATAAACCAAAGAAAAGGTAGCGCATCGTGTGACTACTTTGAATACCAAACTATTTCCGCCCCTTCTTTTGCTCTTGATGCTACTGTTGAAATCTCACAAAACTATTCTTGTACGCAACCAGGAGAAATACGGATGTTCAACGTTCAAGGTGGTACTGCTCCCTATGAGTATAGTATTGACGGTGTTAATTTTAGCCCCGATTCCGGCACCTTGTTAGAAGAAACATTTTCCAACCTTACGGATGGAACCTATACCATAACCGTAAGAGATGCCAACCTTTGTACCTTTGCGGATTCTGTTACCATAGATCCTTTAGATCCTCCAACCGATATCGATTTTACAGCGACCAACCCATTGTGTCCAACTTTCGAATCAGACATTACATTAGCTGTAACAGGGGGTACTCCAAATCTTGTTTATGAAATTATTTCCCCCGCAACAAGCGCAGTGAACAATGGAAACAATGCAACCTTTGCAAGTCTATTGCCAGGAACATATATGTTCCGCGTAACTGATAACGACGGATGCTTCTATGATGAAAGTTACACCATTGCTCCAATAACTGAAATATCGGTGGTTGGACAAGTGGTAAGCAACATTACTTGTTTTGGAGATAGCGACGGTGAACTTGAATACACGGTTTCCAACTTTAATACAGACTACGATTATACGGTAACTGGCCCAGCTTCTTTCTCTGGAACCGGTGAGACCAATGGAACTATTTCCTTGACAGGCTTGGCCGAAGGCACATATACCATTACGGTTACAGACAACCTTACCAACTGTACCGATACGACCGATGTAACTATTGCCGCACCGCCAGCTGCTATTACAGCTCCGGTAACCTTGGCACAACCTACTTGTGTTGCTGAGGGTTCAGCAAATATTGCAGCCTCTGGAGGTTGGGGAAGTTATACTTATGAAATTACCGCAGGACCAGCCGGATATACTTTGACTGGACCACAATCAAGTGGTTTGTTTAGTGGTTTGACCATTGGAGGAACCTATACCTATACTGTTACAGATGCCAACGGTTGTGTATTTACCAATACCTTTATTTTAAATGAAGCCGTTGCACCTGTTTTAGAAATTGTTCCAAACGATATTTGTTATGATGATGCTACAGGTTTGACCCTAACGGCAAACATCACATCTGGTGGAGATGGAAATTATGAATACAGCCTAAACGGAGGTCCATTTGTTTCCAACAACGTATTTACCGGTCTAGGCCCTGGAACCTACACTATCGATGTTAGAGATGGAAACGACTGTACCGATTCGGCCTCTATAACCATAGATCCAGAATTGAGCGTTGTGGCTTCTGCTCCAAATATTACCGCTTGTACCACTGACACCGATGTAACCATTACCGCTGCAGGTGGAGATGGGAACTATGTTTATGCCGTTGTTGCTAATGGTGTAACTCCAACAGCAGTGGACTTCTCGACCACCAATCCAGTTACAGTAACCTCAGCAGGAGATTACGATGTGTATGTAAGGGACAATGGCGGGGCTTCAGGATATTGTGAAGCTGCTTACGATATTACCATTATTCAAGATCCTGCGTTAACAATCACCCCATCTATTACCGATGTTAGTTGTAATGGAGGTTCCGACGGAAGCATTGTTCTTAACGTTGCAGGTGGCGAAGCCCCTTATTTATATAGTATAGATAATGGTGTAACCTATCAAACATCTAACACCTTTGTAAACCTGCCCGCTGGCACTTACGATATTAGTGTAACCGACGCCAATAACTGTCCGGTTACTACACAAATCACTATTGCAGAACCAGATCCTATTGTTGCAGAAGCTCAAATCACCCAAGATTACACCTGTACACAATTAGGTGAAATCACCGTAGGAAGCATAACACCGACCACTGGCGGTTCTGGAAGTTTTGAATATAGTTTAAACGGAGGCGCTTGGACCAGCTCTACTGTATTCGGTGGATTGGTAGATGGTACTTATACCATTCGGGTAAGAGATGCCAATCAAACAGATTGTTTTGTCACGCTACCGAATATTATTGTTGCTCCACTTCCTGTTGCGCCGACTTTGAGTACAAGCATTGCATATACTTGCGACGGTACTGCTGATGTAACTGTGCTTCCATTAGACCCCTCATACACGTATAGTATAGATGGTGGAACTCCACAATCTGGCAATGTGTTCAGCAATGTTGCTGTTGGTGTTCATACTATTGAGGTCGATTATGGTAGTGATTGTACGGTTCAAACCTCTGTGGTGATCGAAGCAGGATATGCTTTTGATGCTGCTATTACAGCATATACGGATTTAACCTGTAACAGCGCCGACGATGGAACCATCATCTTTGAAGTAGAAAATTTTGACCCTGCAACAGGTTATACATACCAAGTTGACGGAGGTGTTGTTTCAGGTGCACAATTTGCAAGCCCGGTCACTGTTTCAGGATTAGCCGCTGGTGCACATACCATAACAATTGTAGATCTTAGAGATCCTGCTTGTTCCGTAGTGTTGAACCAAACATTAACGCAACCAGATGTGTTGGATGTTACCGCATCCATTACCAACGACCTTACCTGTACCAATGGCGGAGCCACAATTACAGCTACATCAACTGGAGGTACTCCTGCATATCAATATCAATTGGAGGACACATTGGGCGGTGTAATCATAGCCTTCCAATCTTCCAATGTGTTTACTGGACTGGCCGATGGAGACTATATAGTTAGATCTAGGGATACCAACCTTTGTGAAGACACAACTCCAATCACCATTGTTCCACCAGCGACCATTGCGTTCGATTTAACACCAACTGCGTGCTATAGCGGAAACAATGATGGTACTGTTCAAGTGGATGTAACTGATGGAAACGGAAACTATCAATTTAGTATCAATGGCGGTGCTTGGATTACACCAACGCCTGTCTCGGCCACTACATATACATTTATAAATTTAACTGCGGGAACCTATACCATAGATGTTCGTGATCAATATGGTTGTTCCACTCAGGATACAGTAACCATTATAGATGATTTGGTTGCCTCTGTGGAAGTGGTGGATGTATCTTCTTGTGCCGACGGTAGTATTACCGTAACAGCTTCTGGAGGAACACCTGTTTTGGAATATGCTTTTGTTCCAACAACAACAGACCCAACAGGATCTTTCTCCACAACCAACGTATTTACAGTAACCGCTGGCAACGAAGGTACTTTTGATGTATATGTAAGAGATAATTCTGCTACAGCTCCATATTGCGAATATGTAGAAACTGTAACGGTAAACCCTGCTGTACCATTGACTATGACCGCGACCCCAACAGATCCGGATTGCCATGATGGAACAGGAAATATTTTAGTGGATATTACTTCAGGAATTGCTCCATATACCATAGAAATTGTGGATTTGGACAATGGGGGAGCTTCTAGCCAAACAAACACCAATGTATTGACATCTAGTCATACATACTACAACCTAATGCCCGGGAACTATACGATCAATGTTACCGATGCAACAGGTTGTGTTATAAACGATACGCAAACCATAAACAACCCTGATGAATTGACTGGTATCGTTACTGGTGTTGTGCCAATAAATTGTGATGTTAGTGTTGGACCTAATGATTTTGGATTTGACTTCTCAGGTTACCCCAGTACAATAGGGACAGTAGAATTTAGTGACGATGGCGGTGTAACATGGTCATCATCCGATCAGTTCCGCGGGTATAATTCTGGTGATACTGTTTATCCATCTTTGAGAACCGTTGATGGATCGGGCAATACAATTTGTCAAACAGATTTGGAGCCTTTCATTATTCCTTACCCATTGGATGATTTGGATATTACCATTTCGGCTTTGATTGTAAACTGTAATGAATTGCAGGTAACCGTTCAAGGTTCTGAAGGGGTGGCTCCATACGAATATGCCTATTCAGATGATCCTGCCAATTTTGACCCAACTGCTGCAACATGGCAAGTTGGTGGAACAACAGATAACCTAGGAAACACTGTACCAGCTGGTCATGGAATGTACCAATGGACAGGTTTGGTTCCTGGTAGAACCTATGTTTTCTATGTAAGGGATACGAGTGGTTGTGTCCGTCAGAGTAATGTAAACGTGAACGATTTGATTACCGTTCCATTGGAAATTACTTCTGTAGTAACCCCAACTTGTGACGGATTAAGTACTGGTAGTATCACATATACAATCACTGACAACCAAGCTCCATTTGAAACTCAGATGAGATGGACTGTTTATGACATGTCTTCTGGTTCGCCTGTATCTGTAGCATCAAGTGGTGGAATTGTGCCTTTTTCATCTCCTCAACAAGATGTCACGGTTAACAATTTACCTGAAGGAAATTATTACATTGAAGTTACAGAAGTAGATGGTTCAAACAACGATAGTTGTGTAGGTGCAACGGAAAATGTCTTTTTACCAGAATTGAACCCTCTTTCTGGTACGTTGAATGTATTGCAAGATATTAGCTGTAGTGAGCCCGGTTTGATCCAAGTTCAAAACCCGTTAGGTGGA
>JAAEZN010000064.1:0-4638 GCA_018222835.1 Algicola sp.
CCGATAAGTGCTACTCCAAAATTCCCCTGAGTCTATCCGTGCTTCGCAATCACCCGTTGCGAGAAATCGTAAATACGTTCAAACTGTTCTTCCAAGCCCATATCACTGTTATCAAACTCAATGGCATCTTTGGCCCGGGTCAATGGTGAAATACTCCGTGTAGAATCGATTCGATCACGTTCTTCCACATTTTTCAGTACATTGGCATACGTAACCTCCTCCCCTTTCTCCAACAATTCTTTGTAGCGGCGAGCCGCTCGGGTCTCTGGGGATGCTGTCATAAACAGCTTTAGTTCCGCATCGGGAAAAACAACAGTACCAATATCACGGCCATCCATTACAATACCTTTATCCTTGCCCATCTCTTGTTGGATCTTCACCAGTTTTTCACGGACTTCCTTTACTGCGGCCACTGGGCTTACAAAACCGGACACGCGCATGGAACGAATCTCCTGCTCCACATTCTCATTGTTCAAAAACATGTCCGAACGACCGGTCTCGTTGTTCGACACAAACTTAAGATCTACTTCGGAGAGTTTGTTTATTAGAGCATCAACATCCAACGTGCCTTTTTCTGTCGCGAATCCATTGTTCAATGCAAAAAGAGTTACGGCACGGTACATAGCACCAGTATCCACATAAATATAATCCAAAGCAGCGGCCAATCGCTTGGCAATGGTACTTTTTCCTGTTGAGGAATAACCATCGATCGCTATCGTTATTTTTCCCATATATCAAAAATAAGTAGAAAAGGCATTACGCCTTTATGACCTGTATCATTTAAAGTTCCTTCGCCTTTTTTACTTTTTGCTTGGTAATGGCAATATCTATTACCTCGCTCATATCAGTCACATAGTGGAAAGTAAGCCCTTTAAGGTAGTCCTCCTTAATTTCCTCAATATCCTTTTTGTTATCGGCGCAAAGAATAATCTCCTTGATCTTAGCTCGTTTGGCTGCTAAAATCTTTTCCTTTATCCCGCCAACGGGCAACACTTTTCCTCTAAGGGTAATTTCACCCGTCATGGCCAAACTCTTTTTCACCTTGCGTTGTGTAAACAGCGACACCAAAGATGTCAGCATGGTAATACCGGCACTTGGGCCATCTTTCGGGGTTGCACCTTCGGGCACGTGAATATGGACGTTATACTTATCAAATACGCTGGAATCGATACCATATTCATCCGCATTGGATTTGATGTATTCCATGGCGATGGTGGCGGATTCCTTCATTACTTTACCAAGGTTACCGGTAATGTTCATAGTTCCTTTTCCTTTGGAAAGAATGGATTCGATGAACAGGATATCCCCTCCAACACTGGTCCATGCCAAACCGGTGACCACACCTGCCACATCGTTGTTCTCGTACTTATCGCGCTCCAATCGCGCAGGACCTAGAATTTTTTCAACATCATCGTTAGTCAAGGTAATGTTGTATTCCTCCTCCATGGCTATGGATTTTGCCGCAAACCTCACTACTTTGGCCACTTGTTTTTCCAAACTACGCACTCCGGATTCCCGTGTATAGCCCTCCACTATTTTCTCCAATTGACGCTTGCCTATTTTCAAATCTTTTTTGGAAAGACCATGCTCTTCTAACTGCTTGGGCAACAAGTGTCGTTTGGCAATCTCCACCTTTTCCTCGATGGTGTATCCCGTTACGTTAATAATCTCCATTCTATCGCGCAACGCAGGCTGAATGGTAGATAGATTGTTTGCCGTTGCAATGAACATTACTTTGGACAAGTCATAGCCCATTTCCAAGAAGTTGTCATGGAACTCGCTATTTTGTTCGGGATCCAACACCTCCAACATGGCAGATGATGGGTCACCTTGGTGACTGCTCGCCAATTTATCGATCTCGTCCAAAATAAATACTGGGTTGGATGTCCCTGCCTTCTTCAAACTTTGAATAATACGCCCTGGCATTGCACCAATATAGGTTTTTCGGTGTCCGCGGATCTCTGCTTCATCTCGTAGTCCGCCCAAGGACATGCGCACATATTCTCTGCCAAGCGCCTCGGCCACGGATTTACCCAACGATGTTTTCCCTACTCCTGGAGGTCCATACAAACAAAGAATTGGCGATTTCATATCGTTACGAAGCTTTAAAACTGCCAAATATTCAATAATTCGTCGTTTTACATCCTCTAAACCATAGTGGTCCCTGTCCAGAATCTGTTGGGCTCGTTTTAGATCGAACTTATCCTTGGAGAATTCGTTCCACGGTAAATCCAGTAAAAGATCTAAATAATTTCTTTGGATGGAGTACTCCGCCACTTGGGGGTTCATACGCTGCATTTTGGCCAACTCCTTTTCAAAATGCTCTTTTACTTTTTTGCCCCATTTTTTCTTTTTGGCCTTTTCGGCCATCTCGTCCACCTCTTCCTCATAAGACAGTCCACCAAGCTCTTCTTGGATGGTCTTCATTTGTTGATGAAGAAAATACTCGCGTTGCTGTTGGTCCATATCGCTACGTACCTTGCTTTGGATATCGTTACGCAGTTCCAACTTTTGAAGCTCCATGTTCATGTACTTCAAGGTGGCCAATGCCCTTTCTTTAAGGTCGGGTATCTCCAAAAGCTGTTGCTTTTCCTTAACTGCCAGATTGAGGTTGGAGGACACAAAATTGATCAAGAACGAATTACTTTGAATGTTCTTGATGGCAAAAGTGGCCTCGCTGGGAATATTCGGATTGTCCTTAATGATCTTAAAAGCCAATTCCTTGATGGAATCGATTATGGCCTCAAATTCAGTACTTTTTTCATCGGGACGTTGTTCCATAGCCTCACTTACTTTTGCTGTGATGTATGGCTTCTCGGTTAGAACGGCATCGATTTTAAATCGTTTCTTCCCTTGGATGATTACGGTAGTGTTTCCATCTGGCATTTGAAGTACCCGTAAAATACGGGCCACGGTACCAATAGTATTGATATCTTCCGGACCAGGATTTTCTACGCCCTCGTCCTTTTGGGAAACCACACCAATGGTCTTGGAACCGTTATTGGCGTCTTTTATCAAATTAATGGATTTATCACGTCCTGCAGTGATCGGGATCACCACACCGGGAAACAATACGGTATTTCTAAGAGGTAGTACCGGCAAAGTTTCCGGCAAACTCTCTTTATTCATTTGTTCTTCGTCCTCGGGAGTAAGCAACGGAATCAATTCCGCATCCTCATCCAGCCCTTGTAGATCTATATTGTCAAATTTGGTAATTTTCATCTCTCCCATATCATCTTTTCGGTCATTTTGTCAGAATTGACAATCGACCCATATTTTTATTCAACACTTAAAGCTTCGCAAATCGCTAAAAATCAATATTTACAGCAACTTAAAGGCTCATTTTCATCCATTAAAAGGCAATTCCTGTGCCATTAAAAATCAAATTTTAATAAAAAAGTGTAACAATTGGTAAATTGGGTAATCTATAAGACAAACCATTCATTTTTTGAGCCAACAAAATGAACATATTGACACACTGCTAAAATTGTGCATGCAGGGAAAGCAAAGTGCACAGCTAGAGATTTACAACCGCTATTACAAAGCAATGTACAACACCGCTTTTAGGATTGTAAAACACTCGGCAGAAGCAGAGGATGTGATGCAGGAATCGTTCCTGAGCGCATTTACCAAACTGCATACATTTAAGGGAGACGTCACCTTTGGAGCATGGTTAAAGCGGATTGTGATCAATAACAGTATTTATCATTACAAAAAACAGCAGAAAAAACAGGCTGTGGACCTGGATGATGTAATGTACAAGGTCGAAGATAATGATGGAGTTGCTTCGGATCAAAATGGTTTTACGGAACTGAAGGCTCAAAAAGTGATGGAAACCATGAAAAGTTTGAAAGACAATTACAGAGTTTCTTTGACCTTACATTTAATTGAAGGATACGATTACGAAGAGATCAGTGAAATTATGAACATTAGCTATGCTAATTGTAGAACTACGATTTCCAGGGCAAAACAGAGCCTTAGAAAAAAGTTGACCGTAAATGTTTAGTTATGAAGAAAGATAATTTAGATAGTTTGTTTGAAAGACTCCACGGGGAGTTCGATGTAGCAGAGCCTCAAAATGGGCACCAAGAGCGATTTTTGGAAAAACTAAACCAAAGCAAGGGTACCATTGCCCTGAACAAAAAGAAAACCTCCTGGTGGAAACATTTGTCCATTGCAGCATCGATTGCCCTTGTTGCAGTATTGGGATATCAAGCGTTTGGACCCGCTCCCAGTATAAAACAGCAAGTTGTGGAAATTGCACCAGAGGTTTCGCAGACCGAGTTCTACTTTGCCAGTCTTGTCGAAGAGCAGGTCAAGGAACTACAAGATGAGAAAACTCCAGAAACTGCACAATTGGTAGATGATACCATGGCACAACTACAACGACTGGACAAAGACTATAAATCCTTACAACAGGATTTGATCAGCGGCGGCGACAGTAAAATTATACTCAGTGCTATGATCACCAATTTCCAAACAAGAATCGACCTTTTAAAAGAAGTTTTGAGCCAAATAGAAAATATTAAAAATTTAAACTCACAAAATGATGAAAGCTTTACCATTTAAGTACATTTTTTTCGCCTTGGCTTTGATTCCCCTTGTAGCGGGAGCCCATGTGGACAATGACAAGTTGAA
>JAAEZN010000064.1:4648-20345 GCA_018222835.1 Algicola sp.
GTTGTGGGAGCTCGTGTGGACAACAACAAGTTGAACGGTAGATATACCAAGGAAAAAACAATAAAAAAAGAATACAACGTTAACTCGGATGCCCTACTCAAGGTAAACAACAGTTACGGGAACCTTAACATAACTTCTTGGGACGAAAACCGGGTAGTGATCGAGGTTCATGTTAAGACCAATGGAAACGACGAAGAACGAGTGAAAGAACGCTTGGACGAGATCGATATAGAGTTTGACAACAGCCCAAGTATGGTGTCCGCATATACCCGATTCGGAGATAGAAAGAACAGCTGGGGCTGGAGCTGGGGAAAGCGTAAAAATGTAAGCGTACAAGTAAATTACACCATTAAGCTACCCGTTAAAAACAGTGTTAATCTGAGCAACGACTACGGCAGCATTATCTTGGACCGAATCGATGGCCATGCCAAAATAAGCTGTGACTATGGCAAAATGGATATTGGAGAACTTCGCGGACGCAATAACGAACTAAGGTTCGATTACACTTCCAAATCTACTTTTGATTATATCAACAGTGCCGAAATTATAGCCGATTACTCCGGGTTTACCATTGAAAAAGCGGGTAACCTTACCGTTAAGGCAGACTACACGAATGCAACCATTGAGGAAATGGAAAATTTGGAATACTCCAGTGATTATGGCTCCATTGATGTAAGAAACGTGAAAAACGTGAGCGGTAATGGAGACTACATTGGTGTAAAGTTGGGCAATGTACATGGAAATGTATCCATTACCAGTGACTATGGCTCCATTAGAATAGATCGTTTGGCACCAGATGCCGGAAACGTGGAGGTCCGTTCGGATTATACCGGAATCAAAATTGGGTACGATCCCGGGTACTATTTCGATTTTGAAATCACAACCGAGTACGCCGGCGTTAGCGGCAAGGATGATTTTGAAATCAACATCAGCAAAGAAAAGTCATCAGAAAAGTATTATAGCGGCTACTACGGTAAAGCAAACTCAGGAAACAGAGTGAGCATCAATAGTGAATACGGAGGCGTCTCATTTTATCAAAATTAACATCAAATCAAAACAACTTTTAACACAGAATCATGAAAAAACTAATAACACTGACACTTGCATTGGGCATTATTTCTTCCGCCAGTGCACAATGGGGAAAAAGAATTGAAGGAAATGGAGACGTGGTTACCATAGAACGTTCCGTAGGTGATTATGACGAGGTCGCAATGGCTGGTTGGTTTGATGTTGAATTGGTTTCCGGAAGCGAGGGCGAGCTAACCCTTAAGGGCGAATCCAATCTGTTGGAATACATCAAAACCGAGGTGAAAAACGGGAAATTGGTCATTAAAGTGGCCAAAGGTGTCAACCTGAGACCTTCCAACTGGAAGAGTGGCATTTATGTTACCGTTCCTGTGAAGTCCATTAACGCCGTTAGCCTTTCTGGCTCGGGAGATTTAGTGGGAAAAACTACCCTAAAAGCCAATAATTTTAGTGCTTCCATGTCGGGATCCGGCGATGTAAGCCTTACGATAGAAGCCGATGAAGTGGACGCTTCTTTATCCGGGTCTGGAGACATTAACCTTTCCGGTAGGACGACCGATTTTACGGTTTCCGTATCAGGGTCTGGAGATATAAAAGCCTACGATCTTGAGGCCGATTTTGTAAGAGCCACTGTTTCTGGTTCGGCGGATATACGAGTAACCGCTAACCAATCCATAGATGCAAGAGTATCTGGTTCTGGTGATATTCACTATCGTGGAAATCCCAAAAAAATTAAATCAAAGTCTTCCGGGTCGGGAGACATTACAAAAGGATGATACCGAGTTTATCATCAATCTAAAAACGGAAAAAGCCCTGGTTGTCATCAGGGCTTTTTATATATCCTAAACTGATTCTTTCACCTTATTTACCCGAAGGAGCAGGAGAATCCCTATCAAAAAGAAGAGTCCCAAAAAGATGGTGCTGTTTCGCATACTTCCCGTAAGCTGGGCCACAATGCCGTACATAAGGGTACCTATGATGATGCCTATTTTTTCGGCGACATCATAAAAACTAAAGAACGAAGTGGTATCTGTGGTATCGGGCAAAAATTTGGAGTATGTGGAACGGGATAAAGCCTGAATACCTCCCATTACAATACCTACCAAACCTGCTGCAATGTAAAAATCCATTGGTGTCTGTAGAAAATATGCATAAACGCAGAGCATGGCCCAAATGATATTGATAACAACGAGTGTTTTGATATTTCCAAAACCTTTGGAAGCCCAAGCCGTAACCGTTGCTCCCAAAATAGCTACAATCTGAATGAGCAAAATACTCACAATAAGACCAGTTGTACGCTCGTTATCCGAACCCCACATAATTTCTTCTTCGCCAAAATAGGTGGCAATGAGCATTATGGTCTGCACAGCCATACTATAGGTAAAGAAAGCTCCCAAATATCGCTTTAGCCGTCTATTCTCGCCTAATTGATGCCAAACAAACCTTAACTCCTTAAAGCCATTAAGTATAATATGATCCCGCTTTCCTTCTCTTTTGTAACCTTTGGGCAAGTGGGCAAATGTGTACTGACTAAAAAGTATCCACCAAATACCAACCGAAATAAATGAATATTTCATCGCTTTTATCTCCGCGATTTCCCCTCCATTATCCGTAATCCCAAAGAAATCTGGTTTCATTACCATAGCAAGGTTAAAAACAAGCAGAATAACACTGCCAATGTAACCAAGGGAGAACCCTTTGGCGCTGATCCGATCTTGTTGTTCAGGATAGGCGATATCCGGCAAATAAGAGTTATTGATGGCAAAACTTACCCAAAACCCCACAAGACCCAAAAAGTAGCAGATCAGACCAAAATAAATGTACTCCAAAGAAAACCAGTACAATCCAATACACGAAGCCGCACCCAAATAGCAGAAGAATTTTAGGAAGATTTTTTTGTTCCCCAAATAATCCGCCACTCCAGATACCAATGGGGTAACAATGGCTATAAAAACAAAGGCCAATGAGGTTACGTAACTGATCAAGGGGGCCCTAGCTATTTCTCCACCAAAAATAGTGACCGTTTCTATGCCGGCAGTCCGAAACAGCAGACCATAAAAAAGAGGAAAAATGGCCGAGGAAATTACTAGACTGTAAACCGAATTTGCCCAATCGTAAAACGCCCAAGCATTCAACAGTTTTTTACTTCCTTTTAATGCCAGTGTTTGCGCCATACTTCTATTTTAAAAAATAAAAAGTCATTCCAAAATCTATTGGAATGACTTTTTCATATACTCTTCGATTAAAAACTCTTCATTACTTAAACGAGGTAACCCCAAATTTTCTCGCCTCTTGTTTTGCGGCAGGGGCCCATGCGGTCAAGTTATTGATCCTTGTGTCGTTGGATGGATGCGTACTCAAGAACTCTGGTGGTGCCTGACCTCCAGATGCTTGCTTCATCCGTTTCCAAAGCAGTGCGGCCTCATCGGGATTGTATCCTGCAATGGCCATGATCTGAAGTCCAATCCTATCTGCCTCAGTCTCATGGTTACGGCTAAAAGGCAACATGCCCAGCACGTTACTTCCCACTCCATAAGCCTGCATAAATGCATTTTGTACCTCGGGCGATTTTTTGCTGGTTGCAATTGCCGCACCCACGGCTCCTACCTGCTGTAAGGTTCCGGCACTCATTCTTTGAGCTCCATGGTCTGCCAATGCATGCGCTACCTCGTGCCCCATGACCACAGCGATACCTGTTTCATTTTTGGTAATGGGCAAAATCCCTGTGTAAAAAACAATCTTACCTCCGGGCATGCACCAAGCATTTACGGTTTTGTCCTCTACCAAATTATATTCCCATTGGTAATCTTTTAAATATCCAGGATAACCATTGGCATTCAACCAACGCTCTGCAGCCGAGGCAATACGCTGACCTACTCTTGTGATCATTTCTGCATCTGCTGTTCCTTTTACCACTTTATTGGACCCTAGGAATTCATCATATTGGGCAAATGCCATAGGGAACATTTGGCTGTTATTATAAAAGTTTAATGTGCTTTTTCCTGTGAATGGATTGGTCTTACATGCAATTACCACCACAAGCATCAGAATTAATAGAAAAAACTTTTTCATTTGATATATCATGTTTTTCTCTCTGTAAATTACAAAAATTTATTTTCCAAAAATATGAAGCTCGGTGAAATCCTTGCTTACTTCAATAGAATTATTTCCGTTTAGTTTAATATCGTCCAAGCTAACCTCTTCATTATCCAGCTCTACACTATCTATATCAAAAGGCAATCCATGGAACGTCATCACAAAGTTATGATAAGGTGTAATATAATTACCATCCTTGAACTGTTGAATAATCAGTTCGTTCTCCTTACCTGTGAGTTTGAAACGTCTTAGACTGTATCGTCCTTTTTTATAATCGTAGCCTTCTTGATGGTCTTCGTACACTTCGGAATTCTCTGTTCCTTCCTTAAAATAAACGTCTATTGCCAGTTTTTCTATCTCTTTCTCCCCTACATATTGCTGTACAGGATATTTTGGAATCATGGCGCCTTCTTTTACAAACAGCGGGATACGGTTTATTTCTGCCGACACCCAACGTTCCACGCTACCTTCTACCAACTCATCTGTCCAATAATTGTACCAGTTCCCTTTAGGGAAATACATTCGCCTTCCCAAAGAATTAGGTTCTTGAACCGGACACACCAACATTTGTTTCCCGAATATAAACTCATCGGTTCGGAAATGTGTCTGCACATCTTCTTGATCATAGAAAACCAAGGATTGAAGCATTGGGAACCCTTCCTTTATATAATTATAGAACATGGTATATAAATACGGTAACAATTGGTACCTCAACTCTATAAACTCCCTTACAATATCGGTAATCTCGTCTCCAAAAGACCAGGGTTCCTGATCGCCGTGATCACCACTTGAGTGTACCCTACAAAATGGATGGAAAACGGCAAGTTGAATCCATCGGGCAAACAATTCACCGTTGGGCTGTTCCGCAAATCCACCAATATCGGAACCTGCAAACGAATAGCCGCTCATGCACATACGTTGCATTTGTACATTGGCAAGCCATAAATGTTCCCATGTCGCCACATTATCCCCTGTCCACGTGGCACAATATCTCTGGGTGCCGGAATATGCTGCCCGGGTCAGTACAAACGGTCTATGCGGAAACATAAACTTTTTTACCCCTTCGTAGGTAGCACGTACCATTTGCATACCGTAAACATTATGAGCCTTTCTATGGCTGCACGGATGGCCATCATAATCGTGGCGAACATCCAAATTCGCTGTTTTGGAAGGCACTTCCATAATCGCGGGTTCGTTCATATCGTTCCAAACTCCGCTAACCCCAAGATCGGCAATCATTTCTTTGTATAGATTTGCCCACCATTCCCTTACCTCGGGATGTGTGAAATCGGGAAACTTACATGATCCCGGCCATACTTTTCCTTTAAAGTGCGGACCATCTGCACGGCGACAAAAATATCCCTTGTCCATGGCTTGCTGATACACCCAGTAATCCCTATCTATTTTAATACCAGGATCAATCATGGTTACCACCTTAAAACCATCTTCACCCAATTCCGCAATCATCTTTTTGGGGTCGGGAAAATGGTTTTTATCCCAAGTAAAGCATCTAAAGCCATCCATGTAATCAATATCCAGATAAATAGCATCACAGGGAATGTTCAATTTTCGGAAATTGGATGCAATATCCTTAACTTTTTGTTCCGGATAATAACTCCATTTGGATTGATGAAAGCCCAATGCCCATAGTGGCGGTAGTTCCGGCAAGCCTGTTAGGTCGGTATAGGACTCCACAACATTACTCATTTTTGGGCCGTAGAAGAAATAATAGTTCATCTCTCCTCCATCTGCCCAATAACTGGTCACATTTCTGCGCTCAGCGGCAAAATCAAAATACGTACTAAAGGAGTTATCAAAAAATATTCCGTAGGCTTTGCTTTCCTTAAGGCCTATATAAAAAGGAATGGACTTGTACAACGCCTCTTGATCCTTACCATAGGCGTAGGTATCTGTAACCCAATTGTTCACCCTTTTTCCTTTAAGATTGGCATGTGATGCCTTATCCCCCATTCCATAGTAACTCTCACCGGCATGGCACACCTTGCTCATTTTCACTACATTTCCGCCGTAATCAAAATTCTCTTCCCAATGAAAGCCCAGTTCATCCTCGGCAATGATCACATCATCCTTATCAACGATCTTAACCTTTAAATTGGTTTTATTGATATGTATTTTGATTTTTGAAGTGGTGACAATATACTCCGGTACTTCGTCCTGAATTTTAAGTTGGTTATATCCAAGGTTTACATCTTCACTGATGGCATAGGAGAAATCGGGCTCAAAAACATGCTCCGTGGCATACCTGAAACGAACCACACTATCCCTTAAAATGGTAAGCTGTAAAATAACACCGTTCTGCGAGGTGAAGAAAAGCTTATCGTTTTCCTGTTTAAAATCTACTATATGATTGGGGAACTGATTTCCAGTTCTTACAACTTCTGTATTGGTTATCATCTATAATTGATTGAGAATCACAAAAAAAACACAAAAGCGTGAATAATGAAAAATATGTTTTAAAAAGCAATCAACTATATCGTTTTCGGGTTGCTTTTATTTATAAACTACGACGCTCAAGGGCGGTAAGTTGACCAATACCGATTGTTGTTGGCCATTCCAAGGGGTCTCTGTGGGCTTCATGGTTTTTTTGCCCATTCCACTGCCAGAGTATTTTTGGTCGTCGCTGTTAAAAACCAATTTTAAAGTGGTCGATTTGGAAACTCCCAATCTGTAGTTTTCCCTTGGTACAGGGGTAAAATTGCACACAACAATCAAATCGTCCTTGGGGTCGTTCCCTTTTCTAGTGTATGAGATGACCGTGTTCTCGTAATCGTTATATTCTATCCATTGAAAACCTTCCGGGCTAAACTGTTTTTCGTATAAAGCAGGATTGTTTTTGTACATTTTGTTCAAGTCCTTGATAACTTCCTGTATCCCGGAATGAAAATCATATTGCGTTAAATGCCAATCCAGACTCTCCTGAAAGTTCCATTCGGACGATTGACCAAACTCCCCTCCCATAAACAGCAAATTGCCCCCTGGGTGTGTAAACATATATCCGTAAAGCAATCGTAGATTGGCAAATCGTTGCCATTCGTCCCCAGGCATTCTATATAGCAGGGATTGCTTACCATACACTACCTCATCATGGGAAAAAGGCAACATAAAATTCTCCGTAAAGGCATAGGTAAGGCTAAAACTGATCATATTCAGATCATATGATCTATGGATCGGGTCTTTTTTAAAGAACTCCAATGTATCGTGCATCCATCCCATCATCCATTTCATACCAAAGCCCAAACCTCCAAAATGGACGGGCTTTGTAACTCCAGAAAATGCTGTGGATTCTTCTGCAATGGTCTGTACACCTTTAAAACTGGCATAAACCTCTTGATTCATTTCCTGTAGAAAGGACAAAGCCTCCAAATTTTCATTATTGCCATATATATTGGGCTCCCATTCGCCGTCCTCTCGAGAATAGTCCAAATATAGCATGGATGCTACAGCATCTACCCGAAGTCCGTCCACATGGTATTGATCGAGCCAAAAAATGGCGTTGCTGATCAAAAAGGCCCTTACCTCGTTACGACCGTAGTTAAAAATTAGACTTTTCCAATCGGGGTGATATCCTCTTCTCCGGTCTGGATGCTCATAAAGATGGGACCCATCAAAAAAACCAAGACCGTGGGCATCTTCGGGAAAATGAGAAGGGACCCAATCCAAAATAACGCCAATTCCACGCTTGTGCATGGCTTCTATAAGTATTTTAAAATCTTCTGGTTTACCAAAACGGGAAGTCGGGGCAAAATATCCTGTTATTTGATAACCCCAAGATGGATCGTAAGGGTATTCCATAATGGGCATAAACTCAACATGTGTAAATCCCATTTCCTCTACATAATCGGCAAGCTGCTCAGCAATTTCCAAATAGCTCAAGGACTCCCAACCATTCTTCTTCTTCCACGAGCCAAGATGCACCTCATAAACCGAAAAAGGATTATCCAGGCCGTTCTTGGTTTCGCGGGCTGCCATCCAATTGCCGTCCTTCCACTCGTAATCATCGTCCCAGACCAAGGAGGCCGTTTGTGGAGGCTGCTCACAAAAACGAGCAAAGGGATCCGCTTTCTCCGTCCAAATGCCATTATTGTTGGAGTGTATCTTGTACTTGTACTTGGTTCCCTTATCCACACCAGGAATAAACCCTTCCCAAATACCACTACTGTCCCAACGCACAAAAAGTTCATGTTCCCCAGCTGTCCAATAATTAAAGTCCCCAACAACGCTCACCGATTTTGCAGAGGGCGCCCAAACGGCAAAATAAGTGCCCTTTACCCCATCCACTTCGGTCAAGTGCGATCCTAATTTATTATAGAGTCGAAAATGCTTGCCCCCTTTAAAAAGGTCAATATCAAAATCTGTAAAAAAACTATGTGGGACTACCTTGGACATATGAGGATGTTTTGTACAAATACAATAATACGCATCTTTAGGGAAGAATACGATTTTGACATCGGGTTTGGCATTACAAACAACATTTTTTTAAAAATGGAACGCTTTTTGATTTTATTGCATCAACAGTCAAAATGAACACAAATCAAAAATCCAGAAATCATGAATAAATTTAGTACAATTTTAGGCGCATTTATTGTTATAGTCTTTGCAGCGTGCGAGGGCCCACAAGGACCTCCAGGGTTTGATGGACTGGATGGGGCACCCGGAGCGCCCGGAGCCGATGGAATTCAAGGACAGGTTGTTGAAGTGGAAGGCGTTAATTTTGGTTATGATGCCGAAGCCAATCTTTTTAGCACATTGATCACATTTGCTGACGTGACCAATTTTGAAGTTTTTGAATCGGATGCCGTTTTGGTGTACAGACACGATGGCCTTATTGACCTAAATGATGGCTCTACAGCAGATGCATGGACACAAATTCCACAAAATTATTTCTTGAACGAAGGCATTATTCAATATGTGTTTGCTCACACCTTTGTGGATTTGGAGTTATTTATAGATGGTAACTTCGACCTATCCACCTTGAGCACCGACTTTACTGACGATCAAATTTTCAGGATTGTATTTGTACCAAGCGAATTTGCAGAAGCTGCCGATTTTGATGCATCCAATATTGAAAGTGTAATGTCGTCCCTTAACATTAACGAGGGGCAGATTACCAAAATGGACATCAACTAAATAAATAGAACAATACAATTACAAAGTCCCATTGGCAATCCATGGGACTTTTTTGTATCTTTTTGTTAGGACAACCAATTATTTACGTCCAACTACATAAAAAAGGAACATGGGAAAAAAATTGCTGTTACTTATTTTGATCGTATTCACCAGTTGTAAGGGTACATCGCAAGAAGAGAAAAAAGAAGAAAAACCTGAAACCGCTTTAAAAGTAAACAAAACGGATACCGAATGGCGTGCTGAACTTACGGATATCGAATATTATGTGCTCAGAAAAGCGGCAACAGAAAACCCCTTTTCGAGCGAACTGTTGGATATTAAGGAAAAAGGCACCTACGTTTGTGCCGGTTGTCAGACCCCATTGTTTCGGAGCGAGCACAAATTTGATTCCGGTACCGGATGGCCAAGTTTTGATAGAGCAATTGAAGGGAACGTTGCTTACGACACTGATTATAAAATCGGTGTTCCCCGCACCGAAGAGCATTGTTCCGTTTGCAATGGGCATTTAGGACATGTGTTCAACGATGGACCAAGAAACACAACTGGGAAAAGACATTGTATCAACGGTGCGGCACTTGATTTTATCCCGGACAACCAATAACTTGTCGAATTAAAAAACCATATGGACAAAAAATATAGTGTAAACAAGACCGAAGAAGAGTGGAAACAACAACTTTCTCCCGAGGAATACTATGTTTTACGACAAAAAGGTACCGAAAGACCTTTCACCGGTGAATTCGACCTTCATTTTAAAAATGGCGACTATCACTGCAGGGCATGTAACGCCAAGCTGTTCACAAGCGAACACAAATTTGAAAGTGGTTGCGGTTGGCCCTCTTTTGATCAAGCGGTAGAAGGTGCCATCGAATACATCAGGGACACCTCTCATGGCATGATAAGAACCGAGACTGTATGCGCTAATTGTGGAAGTCATCTGGGGCATGTTTTTAACGATGGGCCTCAAGAAACCACCGGGCAACGCTATTGTATCAATTCCATCAGTATTGATTTTGATCCCGGGACTTAAATGGTCTTTCAAAAAGATTACCTAAATACTGTAGCCTTCGAATTTCAGCGTTATAAATTGATGGGCGACCGAACTTTTACCCAAATTTCTGATGACGACATTCTGTGGAAATACACAGAAACAGATAATTCCATTGCCAATATCGTGAAACATTTGTGGGGAAATATGCTGAGCAGATGGACCAATTTCTTTTCGGAAGATGGTGAAAAGGAATGGCGGGAACGCGATATGGAGTTCGAAAAACCATTTGTGACCAAAAAAGAGATGATTACTGCATGGGAAGAAGGGTGGCAATGTCTTTTTGATGCATTGGAAAGCATTGATTCCTCCAATTTTAATAAAACCATTTTTATACGGGGCGAAGCCCACACAGTGGTTCAGGCAACAAATCGTCAATTGGCACATTACGCCAGCCATGTGGGGCAAATTGTTTTTCTCGGAAAAATGATAAAAGGTACCGATTGGATATCCTTATCCATACCCAAAGGGGAGTCCAAAGCCTTCAACAAAAAGATGTTTGGTTCCGGTAAAGCTTGATTTAACAAGCAAACCCATATTTGACATTTTTCAACTTGGGAAATGGAGTTTGATTTCCGTACTTTTGCACCTGCCGATTGATGGCAGATTTCAAAATCTAACAACTAAAATCAAAATCTAATGAGCAAGTTCGATATAATTGTTTTGGGAAGTGGCCCGGGTGGATATGTTACAGCCATCAGAGCGTCACAATTAGGATTCAAAACAGCCATTATAGAAAAAGAAAGTTTGGGAGGCGTTTGTCTTAATTGGGGGTGTATCCCAACCAAGGCCCTTCTAAAATCCGCTCAAGTATTCGAGTATCTAAAGCATGCCGAGGATTATGGGTTAAATGCCAAAGAAGTAAGCCATGATTTTGATGCAGTTGTTAAAAGAAGCCGCGGTGTTGCCGAGGGAATGAGCAAAGGTGTTCAGTTCCTGATGAAGAAGAACAAAATTGAGGTAATCAATGGATTCGGAAAAGTAAGACCGGGCAAAAAAGTCGAGGTTAAAACAGAAAACGGAGAAACCACCGAATATTCTGCCGATCATATCATAATTGCTACCGGAGCACGTAGCCGTGAGTTGCCAAGCTTACCTCAGGATGGTGAAAAGGTAATAGGGTACCGCGAGGCAATGTCCCTAAAAAAGCAGCCTAAAAAAATGATCGTGGTCGGTAGTGGCGCCATTGGAATGGAGTTCGCTTATTTCTACCATTCTATGGGTACAGAGGTAACCGTAGTAGAATACATGCCGAATATTGTTCCTGTTGAAGATGAGGATATTTCAAAACAACTGGAGCGCAGTTTTAAAAAAGCCGGCGTAAAAATTAAAACTTCTGCCGAGGTTACCAAGGTAGATACTTCCGGCAATGGTGTAAAGGCCACGGTAAAAACCAAAAAAGGAGAAGAAGTCCTTGAGGCCGATATTGTTTTATCCGCTGTTGGAATCAAAACGAACATCGAGAACATTGGCTTGGAAGATGTGGGAATTGCCACGGACAGAGATAAAGTTTTGGTGAACGATTACTACCAAACCAATATTCCGGGCTACTATGCCATTGGAGACATTACTCCTGGGCAAGCCTTGGCCCACGTTGCCTCTGCCGAGGGGATTCTTTGTGTAGAAAAAATTGCCGGTATGCACGTAGAAGCCTTGGATTATGGAAATATTCCAGGCTGTACCTATTGTATCCCAGAAATTGCTTCTGTTGGTTTAACAGAAAAGCAGGCCAAGGAACAAGGCTACGACCTTAAAATTGGTAAATTCCCATTTTCTGCAAGTGGTAAAGCGAAAGCAGCTGGCACCCCTGATGGTTTTGTAAAAGTTATTTTTGATGCCAAATATGGCGAGTGGCTAGGTTGCCACATGATCGGTGTTGGCGTAACCGATATGATCGCCGAGGCCGTTGTTGCCAGAAAATTGGAGACTACGGGCCACGAAGTATTAAAAGCAGTTCACCCGCACCCGACCATGAGCGAAGCAGTTATGGAAGCTGTCGCCGATGCTTATGATGAAGTAATCCATTTATAAACTATGCTAAAAGTTTTTAGAGCCACTGCTATCTTAGAAGGTATTTCCTATCTACTCCTTTTCGGAATGACCATGCCGTTAAAGCATTGGGCAGATATTCCTGAACCAAATCAAGTTGTTGGTATGGCTCATGGAGTATTGTTTATTCTATATGTAGTAGTGGCCATAGTTTTTTGTAGGGAAAGAAAATGGAACCTTAAAAGGTTTACCATGCTTTTTATAGCTTCACTCCTACCCTTTGGCACATTCTACGCAGATAAAATCTATTTGAAGGAATTAGCCTAAGAAGCTCTGAATAGCCAAATCATAACTTTGCAGTCCAAAGCCAAGGATAACCCCTTTGGCTCCAGGAGATATGTAAGAAACGTGACGATATTCCTCCCGTTTATGGGTATTCGAAATATGTACCTCAACAACCGGGGTCTGCACCGCTTTTACAGCATCACCAATACCAACGGATGTGTGCGTATAGGCTGCGGCATTTAATATGATTCCATCATAATCAAAACCTACCTCCTGTATTTTACCAATAAGCTCTCCCTCTATATTGGATTGAAAATACTCCAATTCCACATTTGGAAATTTTTGCTGTAATTGGGCAAAATAGTCTTCAAAAGTAGAACTCCCATACACTTCGGGCTCACGCTTGCCCAACAGGTTTAAGTTGGGTCCGTTAATGATCATTAGCTTCATAAATTCAAAAATACAATAAAAAGAAAAGGACGGGATGACCCCGCCCTTAATATCTTTTGCTCAAAACTGACTAGTTGTTGAAGGCAAACTGCAGTCCGAATCCAAATGCTGCCACTTCATTGTCTCCAACATCGCTCAAAACTACGGATGGGCGCCAATCAAAATTAAGAACAAGCGGCACACCGTCCATCTTAAAATCGAGCCCTAAATGTGGTCGAAGTGCAAAAATATTATCGAAGTCTTTAATAAAGATTATGCTCGGCCCAACACCCGCATACCATCGAAGGCCAGGTGCCCTAAAAAACCCTTTGTGGTACGAATACAAAAAGGTAGTTATCATAGCATTGTCCTCGAATCCTAAATCCGCTTGCCCAACATGGTTATCGGAGAAAAAGTATTTTCCCGAAACTCCAAAAAAGGTAGCCTCATCGTACAAATCAATTCCCAACCCCAAGGCAGCACGATAATTGGTTTGGGCTTTAACAGCTAAATTGCCCAGCATAATCAATGCAAAAACTAAAAGTAATTTTTTCATTTTTAAAGTATAATTAGTGGTTAATATTCATGCTCTTAACTGTAAGATTTGGGGTTATGACAGTCAATTTTTTCTATTAAAACAAAAACAGGATGCCCAAAGCCGCCATTGAAAAATCGTAATCGTCACTTATCTTCACATACGATATGTTTATTTCCGTGCTTCTTCCTATATTGGCCCCGATCATGGGACGTATATACAGACCTCCAGAATTGCCCTCGTTAACACCAACCGCATAGCCAACATCCGCTCCCAGTTTAAAATCGTATGTGGGATATATTCGAAGTGCCGCCGCTACGGGCAAGTATTGTATATTCGGAAAATCACCCTCTATCACAAACGAACCAAAATCAACCGCATCATTATTCACAAAAACATTCATGAAACCTGTGGACAATCCGGCGTCTATTAATTCGGAAAGTGCCCAATGATAGCCCAAATCCAGACCTATTTCAAAATTCGCAATGTCAGAAATGTCTCCAAAAGGCACTCCTGCATGAACACCTGCTTTAAAATTTGTACGGTCCACTCGTTGGGCCATAGATGAAAAGCTTATAGTAACCAATGCAATGATTACCAGTACAAATGTCTTTTTTTTCATTGTTAAAATTTTATTAACAACAGAACGCCGTCATCCCTAAAAAAGTACCTCCAATTTCAATTTTCCAACCAATGGCACAAATTCATCCCGATCCAAACGGTGACAATCCGTGTTGGAAAAATAGATAAATCATTACTGTTTTTATGGTGCCGATTGACCAAAGGGTATTCTGAGTTGACCAATACGCAGTTGGAGTCAATTTTGAAATTATTATGTGCTTATATTTGAATGTATGAACTGGCATCAATCAATAAAAGACTATCAGAACTATTTAAAAATAGAGCGAGGGCTTTCCCAAAATTCTATTTTGAATTATTCCATGGATATTCAAAAGCTTGTTGGCTATTTGGAGGAGCAATCCATTACTGAGAATCCGATTAGAATCGATAGGGAAACCATTCAACAATTTATCTACGATATTGCCAAGGTGGTAACGCCTAGAACGCAAGCTCGGGTAATCTCGGGTCTTAAAGGGTTTTTTACTTATCTGGTGTTTGAAGATTACCGGGAGGATAACCCCATGGACCTTATTGAAACTCCAAAAATTGGCAGAAAACTACCGGACACACTATCCGAAGACGAGATCAACAAGCTAATAGCTGTGATTGATTTGTCCAAACCTGAAGGGGAACGGAACAGAGCTATCTTAGAAACCCTATATGGGTGCGGGCTCCGGGTATCAGAACTTATTAATTTACGGCTTTCTGACCTATATTTTGATGAAGACTTTATTAAAGTGACTGGAAAAGGAAACAAACAGCGATTTGTACCGATCAGCGAAGTGAACCAAAAATATATCAATATTTACCGAAACGAAGTCCGAGTACATTTGCCCATTAAAAAAGAGCACGAAGATTATGTATTTCTTAACCGAAGGGGCAAACAACTTACCCGTGCTATGATCTTTACCATAATAAAGAGACTTGCCGAAGCAATTGGGTTCAAAAAAAATATTAGCCCACATACCTTCCGCCATTCGTTTGCCACCCACCTATTGGAGAATGGCGCCGACTTAAGGGCCATACAGCAAATGTTGGGACACGAGAGCATTACCACTACAGAAGTTTATATGCATGTAGATCGCACACACTTGAACAAAGTGCTAAAGGAGTTTCACCCGAGGATGTAAGCATTCTCAAAACTTGATACGGGTCCCCATCTCGAGTCGAGTCCTCGCTCCTTCGAGCCCAATACTATAAAAATTTGATTCGTACGTAGGTTGGACCATCCTAACATCCATTAGCATATTCTCTTTAACCTGATGTTGCATACCAAGGAACACTTCCTTACGAGGCAATGGATTTGGATATCCCCTGCCCATATTATATAGGTCCCATTCCTTTTGATAGCCGACCAGAATCCTTGATTTTTCGCTTAATCGTCGTCTAAACCCTACCCCCATCTTAAATCTGTCCGCATTATACCTTCTGTAGTGTTCTCCTATAATTTGCAATTCCGTTTCCTTTAATGCTTTAAAATTGACATTGAACCAAGCAAAATGGGATAGCTCATCAAACTTTGG
>JAAEZN010000065.1 GCA_018222835.1 Algicola sp.
GGTAAGGGTTGGGCCTTCCACGGGAACTTGTTGGTTACCTAATTCACCATATGAGGCTTTGAACTTAATACGGTTTAACCAGTCTAGATTATACCAATTCTCTTCGCTCATTAACCAACCAGCGCTAATTGCCGGAAAGGTGTCACTTTGGTTATCACCCAAAAAATTGGAGGATTTGTCCCTACGTAGAGTGGCTGTTAAATAATACTTATTGTCATAGGAATAGTTTACACTTCCAAAGACAGAAAAAAGCGAAGTGGTATTGTCACCTGCGCTAACAATAGGATCTCCAGTTCCAGTATCTGGCAGGTAGTAGTCGGGTGTCTCGAACAAGAAATCTGTTACGGTAACCGACTTGAACTTGCTTCTGTTCTCCAATGCTTCAACCCCTATAAGGGCATTTACATTGTGTTTTCCAAAAGTCTTGTTATAGTTCAAGGTGTTGGTCCATATCCAACTGTAACTATCTGTATCGGATTCGGTAAGTGAGTTGGTCGATCTTGCCTCGGAATGTTCAGGGTTGGTAGGCAAAAACGCTCTAGTGCTCAATAGTTCCGCATCACCACCAATCGAGGTTTTGGCGGTAAGTCCATCGATGATTTCGTAGGTAGCATAAATATCCCCTAAGATTCTAAAAGTTTTATAAAAATTATCACCGGCCCTTTTTAAATCTGCTACCGGATTGGTCGGATTGGACAAGTCTAAAGCATTAGAATATGTTCCTGTAAAGTTTCCAGCATCGGTATATGCAGGTAATAACGGTGTGTTTCTCATGGCCAACATTAATGGACTGCCGCCAAGACTTGTATTCGGATTTTTTGGCGAGTTGCTATTGGCAAAGGATATGTTTAAATGCTGTCCTATTCTCACTTTTTCTCCAACCTTAAACTCAGAGTTCACTCTGGTGAGTCCCCTTTTAAAGGAAGATTCCAACTGAATACCCTGACGGTTTAAGTAAGAGGCGGTCATTGAGTATTTGGCCCCTGCATTTCCATTTTCCATACGCAAGGATATGTTCTGTGTTGGCGCACTTCTGTAGATATCATCGAACCATGAACCACCTGATCTAGCGGTAACAGGTTCTGGAGCCCCTAAAATTGTTGATGGTACAACGGGTGAGGCGCCATCACCATATTGGGCATGGGATGGTGCTTGCCCTACATTGTTAAAGCTGTCCCAAAACATTTGTGCATGTTGTTGTGCATTTAAAAGACCTGGAAGGTTGGATGCCCTTGAAAAACCGGTGTACATATCCAAGGATATTTCGGCGGACTCCATATTGTAACCACCATTTTTAGTGGTAATAATTACGACCCCGTTCGATGCCCGTGCTCCATAAATGGATGCGGCACCATCTTTTAATACGTTCATTTGAAGTATGTCGGCAGGATCAATGGAATTTAAAATGGAACCATCTGTAGTTTGTACTCCATCTATAATAAATAGTGGATCGTTGCCATTGGTGGAACCAAAACCGCGAATACGAATAGTAGGTGCTGAACCAGGAACCCCAGAATTGATCAAGGATACACCTGTAACCCTACCTTCCAATGCTTCGGCGGCATTTACAATGGGTGCCTTGGTGGCTTCGGAAAGATCCACGGAAGCTACCGAACCGGTTAAGTCCCCTCTGGTTTGAGTGGAATAACCAAGTACCACAACTTCATCTAGTTGACTTGCATCCTCAGTAAGGGAAACATTTACAACAGATCGACCATTTATAGGTATTGTTTGTGTGGAGAACCCGACATAACTAAATACCAAAGTGGCATTATTGTCTGCATTGATAACATAATTACCATCAAAATCTGTTTGGGTACCATTGGTAGTTCCTTGTACCAAAACGTTGGCTCCTATCAAAGGATCTCCATTTTGATCGGTCACAGTACCGGTAATTTGTGATTGATCGGGAGCTTGAATTGATTCCGATGGATTTTCATGGGCTCTAATTATTGTGCTGCAGAACAGCATCAATAAAAAACCTAGAGCAAGGGATAGACATGGTCTTCCATGTTTGGACCATGAACAACTGTTTTTAATCATAATCTTCGATGTTTGTCTAGTTAGTTAATTAATACGTACGAGATTTAGTTTAGATAGTTTAAATAAAATGTTAACGAATTACCTTCTCCTTATACATAAATGTTAAGAAAAAGTGAACCAAATAATTTAGTGCAAATTAAAACATTATTTTTTGGATATAGCAAATGTTTGATTCAAAGCATGAGTTATTCGTAAAGAAATATGTTAAAAAGTAAAGTATTGTCATGCTTTTTTGTAAAATTTTGATTGAACAAGCGACTGTTGATTGAAATTGCCCTACATTTGGTTAACAAATCCTTAACAGTGCGATTTTAAAGGCTTTCAAGACTTTCGCTTAGTTGAATCATTAGCGAAAATTCTGTCAAAACGAATAAATTGATAACAAATGACATAAAAAAAGTGATATTTCTCAAAAAATCATGAAACTATTAAAAGATCAATAATTTCTTAATATTGCGTTATCAATTCAGTTTGGAATTTTCTTTTTTGATTATCACATAAGGAGTTTTCTGAACGATAAAGCACAATCAACCATACCTGTATCAATGAATGCAATTAAAACCATCGCCCCGATATTTCTATTGCTCGTAGCCGCCTGCAGTAAAAAAGAGAAGAATCACCCTTTGTTCGAGCTATTGGATTCCAGAACTACCCAGATAGATTTTAATAATCGATTACAAGAAACCGATACTATGAACATTGTCGGTTTTGAATATATGTACAATGGTGCTGGAGTAGGTATCGGGGATTTAAATAATGACGGTTTAAAGGATATTTACTTTACAGGCAATCAAGTTCCTGATAAACTATATATTAACAAAGGGGACTTTGTTTTTGAAGACATTAGTGAATCCGCCAATATAACTTCGACTGGTTGGTCCAATGGGGTAACATTTACCGATATTAATGAGGATGGTCTATTGGATATTTATGTGAGTCGCGGAGGTACTAGGGAATGGAACAAAACAGATTGGGCCAATAGAATGTTCGTTAACAATGGAGATGGCACCTTTACTGATAAAGCAGAAGAATACGGAATAGCCGATACGGGGTATAGTATTCAGTCTGTTTTTTTTGATTATGATAAAGACGGCGACCGCGACCTGTACGTTCTTACCAATGCTTTGGTGGACTATAATAGGAATACGTCCAAATATAAAGCTGGCGATGGCAGTGCCAGTAGTACTGACAGATTATATAGGAATAATGGCGACGGTACCTTTACCAATATTTCATTTGAAGCTGGTGTTACAATGGAGGGGTTTGGTCTAGGAGTATCTGTTTGCGATATTAATAAAGATGGCTGGTTAGATCTATACATTTCCAATGATTTTCTGACCGATGATCTTTTATTCATCAATAATCAGGATGGTACATTTACCGATCAGCTCAAAACCTACTTTAGGCATCTTAGCTACAATGGTATGGGTAACGATGTGGGTGACTTGAACAACGATGGAAACCCTGAGCTAATAACCGTGGATATGTTCCCCAATAGTAACGAAAGAATTAAACAGACCATGATGAAGCCAAGTCTGGATGTGTTCTCCCATAATCTGGCTATTGGATATGCACCACAGTACGTTCGAAATACTCTACAGTTAAATAATGGGAATGAAACCTTTAGTGAGATTGGGCAATTCAGTGGAATCTACAATACCGATTGGAGCTGGGCTCCTTTGATCGCCGATTTCGATAACGATGGCTTCAACGATATTTTTATCACAAACGGATATCGACGGGATATTACCAACTTGGATTACCAATCCTACACCCAGAGACCGGCCAAGTACCAAACAGAAGATGAACTTATCCAAGGAGAATTGGAACGGGTCAGTAATCTACCGGAAGTAAAGCTATCCAACTATATATATAAAAACAACGGGGATTTAACTTTTTCCGATAAAATTCAGGAATGGGGACTGGAAAAACCGCTTTATTCCAATGGTGCCGCTTTTGCCGATTTGGATAACGACGGCGATCTAGATTTGGTTATCAATAATATTGATGACCCTGCAAGTATATACAGGAACAACAGCATAGAATTCGCCACACCAAATAATCGATCACTTTTTCTGAACGTCGATTTAAAAGGAAAGGGCAACGAAGATTTAACGGGTACTGAGGTTCAAATTTATCATAGCGGAAAGTCGCAGTACAAATTTGCATCTACCGTTAGGGGTTACTTGTCCTCTGTAGATTCAGAAATGCATTTTGGATTGGGCGATTCAAAGAAGATTGATTCATTGATTGTGAAATGGAATAACGGTAGCTCCCAAACCATTTATAGTATAGAACCAAATCAAAATCTGATTTTGGACATAGCTGATTCCCGGTCAACAGAACGGAGTGGCGAAACCAAAAAACCTTCTAAGCTCTTCCGCGAAATTGTAAAAGAAATGGGTGTGGAATATCTACATGCCGAAGATGATTTTGACGAGTTTAAACTCCAGACGACACTGTTAAAAATGAACACTAACCTTGGGCCTGGAATAGCTGTAGGTGATGTGAACGGAGATCTATTGGAGGACTTTTATATTGGAGGGACAAAGGAAAAATCAGGTAAGCTCTTTATTCAGGACAATGGTGGTAAATTCTTGGAGCAATCCATAACCTGTGCAGGTTTAAGAGAAGATATGGGGGTGATATTTGCCGATATTGATGGTGATGGTGATTTGGATCTTGTTTCAATTGATGGAGGCGGTATCGAAGAAATGGCGCGCCAGGATTATACCGATTTTATCTATTATAATGATGGAAATGGAAATTTTACTTGTAAACCCTTCTTAAAAAGAAAAGCCAGGGGCGGTAGTGTGGAACTTGCTGACTTTGATAAAGATGGTGATCTGGATATTTTCGTGGGAGGACGGGTAATCAATGGGTTTTATCCCAAAAGCCCGCAAAGCTACATCTTGCGGAACGATGCAGATGGATTTAAGGATGTTAGCATGGAGGTGCTCCCCAAACAAGACTTAGGTATGGTGAGTGATGCCATTTGGACCGATTTCAATAACGATGGATGGTTCGACCTAGTCGTGGTAGGGGAATTCATGGAGATCACTTTCCTAAAAAACAACAAAGGTGCGTTTGAGGACGTCACCAAAAATACAGGGCTGCAATATACCAGTGGATGGTGGAACAGTATAACATCTGGTGATTTTGATGGGGATGGAGATATGGATTATGTAGTGGGTAATTTTGGATTGAACAGTGATTTCAAGTGTTCTCCTGAACAACCACTTACCATATATACAAGAGATGTTGATGGAAATGGAACCATAGACCCATTGATCAGTTGTTATCGTGAAGGGAAAGAACATTTGATTCATACAAGGGATATTTTGGTAGATCAGATCAGTGCTTTAAAAGGGAAGTTTAAAGACTATCAGTCCTACGCCAGCGCAGATTTTGATGAGGTAAAAGAAGCAGCTGGATTAAACAATGCAGGTCAGTTGAAGGCGTATGAATTCGCTTCTAGCTATATCGAAAATTTAGGAAACGGCAAGTTTGCAATGTCAAGGTTGCCCAATGAAGTCCAGTTTTCACCCGCATTTGGCATGTTGGCAGATGATTTTGATAATGATGGAAACTTGGATGTTCTGATTACGGGAAACCAGTTCGATGTTGAGCCCTTTATTGGGCAGAGTGATGCATCTATCGGATACTGTTTATTGGGTGATGGACAAGGTGGATTTACGGTAGTCCACCCTTCACAAAGTGGACTGTCTTTATCGGGAAGTGCAAAGGGAGCAGCAATTATTCAGTTGGCAAATAATGGTGTAGCGGCCCTTGTAGGGATAAATTCTGGGCAAATGTTGGCATATGGGTACGATAAAAACGAAAGCAAAACAATTGCTTTACAGGCCAATGATGCCTTTGCGGTAATTACCACAAAAAACGGCAAAAATAAAAAAATAGAATTCCCTTATGGAAACACTTATTTGGGAAGTTCCTCAAGAACATTAAAGTATGATCAATCGCAAACTTTAGAAGTTAGGATTACGGATTATCGGGGTAAGTCACGAAAGCTGAATCAATAAAGATTTGTTTAGATAATGGTATTTAATTTATAAATCAATCATTGACGTATCCAAGTTTCTTAATTTAGAAAAAGCTGTCTGTAGTTTACGGGTAACCTTTCCAGTTTCTTCATTTTTGTAAAATATATGCTGCCCTAACTGTGCAATTGATGCTACTTGAGTAGTAGTGCCCGTAAAAAAGGCCTCGTCCATTTGTTCAATATCCTTTTGGGCCACTGCTTTTTCAATTATAGGAATGTCTAAATCTTTGCAAAGCCCAAGAATAATTCTTCTGGTGATACCATCTAAAATATGTTCGTTGGCAGGGTGGGTGATAACTGCCTCATCTTTCACAAAAAAGATATTGCTGTGGGAGCCTTCCGAAATCAATCCGTCCCTAACCAAGGTAGCCTCGCCTGTATTTGCGCTTATAGCAGCTTCGTTGGTCATAACATTGCCCAATAACGAAATGGATTTTATGTCACAACGGTGCCATCTAAAATCCGGGGTCAAGATAGATTTCATATGTTTAGGGTTAATAACTGGAAGCGAATAGGGTAGGGCGTACATCATCACACTTGCAGGGACATTTTGGGGGTACGAGTGCTTTCGGGGAGCGATTCCACGGGTAACCTGCATATAGATCAGACAAGACTCATCAGTTAAGTTAGAGGCCAACAGCAGGTCGTCTAGTTCTTCATCAATCTTCTTAACACAATAGTCAATACCAATTTTATTCAAGTTGTTTTGGAGCCTATCCAGATGCGCTTTCTTGTAAAAAATACCATTCTCCAACTGCATCATTACTTCGTAAATACCATCGCCAAAGAGAAATCCACGATCAAAAACAGATATTTTGGCATTTTCCGATGATAAGATCTCACCGTTGATATATACTTTTTTTGGAAAGTTTCCCTTGGGTAACATAATAGGATGTTTTATAGGTTTATTTCAGCGAAGCTAACATTTGCATTGCAAAATTAAACCATTCAGTTCGGCCATTTAGTACCTTTTAATTGTAAAAAAGGTAACTTTTTTCCAACAGTATGCCTCCTTAACAAAACATTGATAAAGCAGGTTTTTAAATTTGAAGAGTATTGTCGTACTTCACAAAAAAATATTCCATGACCATTTTTGTTGATATGGATGAGGTGATTGCAGACGCCTATAAAGCCCATATAGATATTTATAATCAAGAGTTCAGTGCCCAATTAAGGGTTGAGGATTGCCTCGGCAAAGAAGTTTGGCAATGTGTGCCCAAAGAACATCAGCATATAATAAGAGATCATATGTACAGGGACCATTTTTTTAAAGAATTGGATATTATCGCTGATAGTCAAGAGGTGTTAAAAGAGCTGAGTAAAAAGCACGATGTATATATAGCATCGGCAGCGATGGAGTTTCCGCAGTCCTTGCGGGAAAAATCAGATTGGTTGGATAAGCACTTCCCGTTCATTTCATGGCAAAAACGAATTCTTTGTGGCGACAAACATGTTTTAAAGGGAGATGTGCTTATTGATGATCGAAGCAAGAACCTAGCTCCTTTTTCTGGAAGGGCCATTATGTTTACTTCGCCGCACAATACAAATGTCACAAATTTTGAACGTGCCAATAGTTGGAAAGAGGTCGCAGATAAACTTTTGTAACTTGTAGTCAGAAATGTATAGGTCGATTTTCAAATTTTCAATATTGTCCGTGCTATTGCTGTTAATGCAAGCATGTGCAGCACAATCCCATTTGATTCAAGACGAATTAAAGGCTGTTACAATAGAGAACCTACAATACTATCTATATTATCCCGAAGATTATTTCGATTCAGACAAGGATTTTGCCTTATTGCTGTTTCTGCACGGAGGTGGAGAATCGGGTAGGGATATCAACGAAATCAAAAAAAATGGACCTCCAAAAATGTTGGCAGAGGGCAAACAGTTTCCATTTTTGGTGTTGGCGCCCCAAAACCCGCATGCCAAAAAATGGTGGAACACCGAGGCTGTAGTTCAGCTTTTGGATTCTGTGGTCAATACCAATCGAGTGGATAAAAATAGGATTTACCTTACCGGTCTTAGCCGAGGAGGGAGTGCATCTTGGGAATTGGCAACACAATACCCGGAAAAGTTTGCGGCCATGGCCGTGGTTTGTGGTATGACGCCTCTACCATATGCACATTGGATCGATAGGGATTTGCCTATTTGGGTTTTTCACGGGGAAGCGGACGAGGTAATCGGGGTCGAGGAATCGGACAAGATGGTGGAGAAGTTGAGGAATATTGGGCAAGATGTAAGATATACGCGCTACAAAGGAGTGGGGCACAATGCATGGAGCAGGGCATACACCACAGATTCACTATACACTTGGTTCATCAAACAGAAACGGATAAATTGATACAAATGAAATATTCTTGGATTTTTATGGGTGTTTTGATTCTTGGAGCTTGCAAGCAGCAACCCAATGCGCCCAAAAACGATTCAACCCGATCGGATACAGAGGTTGTAATGGATACAATTCCAAAAGACACTATTGTAAAACAGGAAAAAACAACCTTAAAAACATTTGAAGGGATAGCGGATACCACCTTTGTACGACTCGCGGATTTTAGTGAAGATTTTGCATACGACATGCGCTATGCCACAGAGAACAACTTTTTAAAAGCAAAGGTGTACGATTGTCCCGAGTGTTACACGCGTGCAAAAACGGCAAAGGCTTTGATCAAAGCCAACAAGGATTTTATGAATAAAGGCGTTAAAATCAAGTTTTTTGATTGTTATCGTCCCAACTCCGTACAATACAAAATGTGGGAGATTGTGCCCAATCCCCAATACGTTGCTAACCCGGACAAAGGATCTATCCATAATAAAGGAGGGGCTGTGGATATTACTTTGGTGGATTTGGATGGTAATGAGCTCGACATGGGCACTGATTTTGATTACTTTGGAAAAAGGGCTTACCATGATAATGTAGATTTGCCCCAAGAGATTCTGGATAATCGAAAGTTGTTAAAAGAGACCATGGAAGCGCACGGTTTTTGGTCAATACGAACTGAATGGTGGCATTATAACCTATCGGCAGCCACAAATGATAGGGTGGCCAACTTTAAATGGGAATGTCCAGATTAGATTTTGGAGCAAACAAGCATAATCAGTTTTTCATCCAAATCCTTGGTAAAGAATAGGTAGCGGTCGCCACCATCTTTAATTTTATGTTTTTTACGAATCTCCGCTACCGAAATAGGAAAGTTTCGAGTGGTTATATTGGCCTTTGTTATTGATAAGGATTTCAACGACTTTTTGGAATATGGCAATGCCTGTTGAACCTTAAATCGCCTTCCTGGAAAATCCACTAGTTGTTCCGAACTGTATAAATGAGAGTGCATATGCAATTTGTGCACTCCAAATGCCTTGGCTACCGATTTGAACCCTCCGGACTTTAAAATGGCAGAATTAGGCTCATATAAGTAGGTCGCTGGTGGTCCATGATCACTGCTTATTTGTGATTCGTTTTCCAAGGAAAAAGTAAATTCCTCTTTTTCGCTGGGCCCTAGATTTATGGCTGTGACTTTAATGTTATCGGAATACTCTTTCTCCAAAACAAATAAAAGTTCTTTCACATCGTTTTGAACGGCCACCACATGAATTTCTTTTACAAAACCCAAAGTATCAATTGCCAGTTTTATATCCAAAAGAGGAGAGGTCTTTACAAGGACATTTTCCGTTTTTTCAAAAATTAACGGAAGATGTTTTGGTAAATTGGGAAGGCAGTCCTCAAGTAAAAACACCTTTCCTTTTTTATCGTTTCTTCGAGAAGGATCCACATAGACCCAATCAAATTTTTGATTGGAACCCCTTAAATGATCAACGCCATTTTCAGGTATGCAACTTATGTTTTTTTGCTTTAGCATATTGAAATTATGGGAGGCGATTTCACTCAATTCTGAATCGATTTCACAATGAATAACAATGCTGAATTTTTGTGCAAAAAAGAAGCTGTCAATCCCCAGCCCGCCCGTTAGATCAATCAGGGATTTTCCATGGATTAATTGGGCTTTGTATCTTGCGGTAAGTTCTGAGCTGGTTTGCTCTATATTCAGTTTGTTGGGGTAATAAATATTCGGTGTGTTAAACCAGGTGGGTAGCTTTTCCCTGCATTTTTTCTTAGCTTCAATCTGCTCAACCAATTCCTTTTGCTCAACACCTGTAAAAGTGGGCTTGGATAGTAAAACTGACATGATGTCAGATGATAAATTTTTTAATATAAAATCCTGTACACCAGTATTTAAAATAACCTTATTCAAACTATTGCTATAGATTTTTGGTCAGCTTTTTTACCACGGAATATTCTGCTAAAAATTCCTTTAAAATCACTTTTATTGCCGTATATCCGGGTACGGCGACTACCATTCCGACCACTCCAAAAAGAAGTCCTGCAATGATAATGACCAAGAAGATTTCCAAGGGATGCGACTTAACACTTGTGGAAAAAATAAAGGGCTGTGAAAAGAAATTATCGATGAGTTGACCTATGGTCAGACCAAGCAAAACATAGAGTGCTTTTGGCAAAATTACCGTACTAAAATCGGCATCTATAAAACTGGTCATGGTGAGGGTGATCATAATAACCCCTCCGATGATCGGACCTATATACGGAATGATGTTAAATAGCGAACATAAAAATGCAATTACAATGGCATTTTCGACACCCACGATTAGTAAGGCAATGGTATAAATTACAAAGAGGATAAATAGTTGAAGAAGTATTCCTGCGAAGTATCTGGAAAGTAGGTTATTGATTTTATCGATGGACTTTACCAGATTACTTTCTTTGTTATCCGGAACAAAGGTTAATATACCATTCTGCATCAATTTACTATCCTTTAAAAAGAAGAACGAAATGAAAAGAACGGAAAACAATCCCACACTAAAATTGCTTAGAACGTTTACAAAAGAATTTAGAAAATTGGGGATAAAACCTAGGTCTAAGCCCTTTAATACATTTTCTTCTATATGGGATTCGTCCAAAAGGTTATTAAAACTTCCTGTAGAGGCGCCAAAATAATCCAAGATCTGCAAATAAAGCGTGTTTAGGTTGCCTTTAAGGGCCTCGATATCCAAGAGCGAAAGGTTTTTGCTCTGTTCGGAGATAAGGGGGATAAAGAGTGCAAGTATGCCCAGAAAAATAGAAATCATAAACACCATGGTCGCTACAACTGCTAGAGTATTTGGGAACTTGAGTTTTTTCCTTAGGAACATTACAATGGGTCGCCCCAGCAGTGCCAAAACTGCTGCGATGGCCAAATAGGCCAATACGGATTGAATCTTGATGAAAAACCAGCCAATAAGAATAATTCCGGCCAATATGGCTACAGATCTCAGTATTCCGTTGGCAATTATCTTAGAAGTCATAGATTAACTTTTAAAGGCATATTCTACAATGTTGGCACCCATTTGAAGGGCTCGTAATCGGATTTCTTCCGGGTCGTTGTGTACGGGCGGGTCCTCCCAACCATCTCCAAGGTCGCATTCGAACGTGTACAATAACACCAAGCGCCCTTTTTCAAAAATTCCGAAGGCCTGAGGTCTTTTTCCATCATGCTCATGAATTTTTGGCAAACCGTCCGGGAACTGAAACTTTTGCGAAAAAATAGGGTGGTCCGCACCTAGCTCTTCCAATGGTTTATCGGGAAACACTTTGGCCAATTCTCTTTTTAAATAGGGTTCCATGCCGTAATTGTCATCAATATGTAAAAAACCTCCGGACAAGAGATAAGTCCTTAGGTTCTCTACTTCTTCATCGGAAAAATAAACATTTCCATGCCCTGTCATATGTAAGAACGGAAATTTAAAAATGGATACACTTCCAGTTTCCACGGTTTCAGGCTCTGGATTGATCTTTGTGCCAATATTGGTGTTACAAAATTCGATTAAGTTGGGGATGGCCGTTGGGTTGGAGTACCAATCGCCACCACCACCATATTTTAAGATTGCAATCTCCTGCGAGGAGGCCACTGCCATCATCAAAAAAGTTAAAGCACATGTTAATTTGGTGAGTTGTCCCATCTAAAAACGAATAACTATACAACCAAAAGTACAGTATTCATGATTAAAAAGGCCATAATTCTAATATTTACCTTTTTGTCTTGTCGCCATACACTCTTTACACGGTCAATACGGAGGGTATTCGTGAAAAGCCCAGATTTGATTAATGAAAATCAAAAATCATAATATATTTGGAGTGGCACAGAAGGGATTATAAACTAACTATTTATGATGGCTACAGTAGTGCAGGCTACAATAGCAGCGGTTTCGGTTCTAAGTCGGTTGGCTCCCAATGAAATAGGGACGTAGCCTTTTTCTTTTGCCAAGTCGATTTCCGTTTTTGAGAAATCACCCTCTGGACCAATCAGAATAGTGGTGTCGTTATCCGCGATTACTTTTCGCTTTAATTCCATTTTCTCCCCATTTTGGCAATGGGCAATGAATCTAAATCCTAAAGCTGTATCGTTCTCTAAAAATTCTTTACAAGTAATCGGGGGATTCAATTGGGGCAAAACAGTTTGTAAGGACTGCTTCATGGCCGATTGAAGTACTCGCTCCATCCTTTCCACTTTTACGGTCTTTCTCTCGGAGTGATCGCAAATGATCGGTGTGATTTCGTCCACACCGATTTCTGTGGCCTTTTCCAAGAACCACTCGTAACGATCGTTCATTTTTGTGGGGGCTACAACCATGTGCAATTTGTAGCGTTTGGGGATGGATTTTTTTTCGGAAATAATTCTCGCCTTGCATTTTTTTTGATCGGGTACCAGAATTTCGGCTTCGAACAAATATCCTTTTCCATTGGTAATATGGACAATGTCTCCTTCGGACTTACGCAAAACCCGTACAATGTGCTTACTTTCTTCTGGTGGAAAAAAGAATTGCTTTGCACTATTGTCCAATAATGGATTATAGAAAAGTTGCATTCTTAGAGATATTAATTAACTGCCGATGGCGTATCTTGCTTTTGCGGCGATACTCTGGTCCGTAAATTTGCCTCTTTTAAATTTGAGGAACCCTACAATTCCGATCATGGCCGCATTATCGGTACAATATTCAAATTTAGGGATAAAGGTTTGCCAGCCCAAGTTTTCTTCGGCATCTTTAAGTCTTCCTCGAATTCCGGAATTGGCTGCAACACCACCACCAATAGCAATTTGTTTTATACCGGTTTGATCAACTGCCAATTGTAACTTATCCATTAATATTTCCAAGATGGTAAACTGTACCGAGGCACAGATATCGTTCATGTTTTGGGAAACAAAATCAGGGTTCTTTTGGCTTTCTCGTTGCAAAAAGTAAAGGATGCTGGTTTTTAGTCCGCTAAAACTAAAATCCAATCCATCAACTTTAGGTTTTGGAAATTTAAATGCACCGGGATTGCCCAATTTGGCATATTTATCTATCAAAGGGCCGCCAGGGTACGGAAGTCCCATTAATTTGGCACTCTTGTCGAACGCTTCGCCGACTGCATCGTCCAATGTCTCTCCCAAAACTTCCATATCAAAATAATCCGAAACCTTAACAATTTGAGTATGCCCTCCACTAATGGTCATTGCCAAAAAGGGGAAAGTAGGGGCGGTTTGATTTTCATCTTCGATAAAATGAGCCAATATATGCGCCTCCATGTGGTTTACCTCTATCAAAGGAATGTTTAGCCCCAAGGCAATCGACTTTGCAAAAGAGGTGCCCACGAGTAAAGAACCCATCAGCCCCGGACCTCTGGTAAAAGCTATGGCGGATAGTTGTTTTTTGTCGATATTTGCCTTGGCCAAGGCTTGGTGTACCACGGGAACAATATTTTGTTGATGTGCCCTTGAAGCCAATTCTGGGACAACGCCTCCATATTGCTTGTGGATTTCTTGGGTGGCTACCACATTGCTGAGTACTTTTGTATTGCAAAGTACGGCCGCGGAGGTATCATCACAGGATGATTCTATGGCAAGAATATATTTTTTTGAATTTTCCACAGATTTTGGAACAAAAATTGGTTGACAAAGGTAAAACATAAAAGCCCTATCAAAAAACTTCGTAAAATACTGTTGCGTTTACTTTTGGCCATCATCCTGATCATGGTTTTGGGGTCGTTGGTTCTTTCGTTGCCCGTTGTACAGACCAAATTAGGAAAGTATGCCATGGATTCGTTGAACCAAGAATTCGGAACCAACATTCGCATTGACCGGATCAGCATGTCGCTTTTCAATTTAAATGCCGGCATTAAAGGTATTTATGTGGAAGATTATAAACAGGATACACTTATCTACATCCATAAATTGTCCACATCCATTTTAAATATGCGAAACATGGTCAATAATAAAATGGAGTTTGGGGATATTGAGGTGGACGACCTTACGTTTAATTTAAAGACTTACGAAGGGGAAACTAATACTAATTTGGATGTTTTTGTGGATAAATTGGACGATGGCTCGCCCAGAGATCCGGGAACCCCTCCATTTTTTTTATCATCTGATGAAATACAGATCAACAATGGTAAGTTTCGACTAATTGATGAAAATTTAGAGTCCGAAAACGTACTGGACTTTTCCGAAATTTCGGTTATGGCCCACGATTTTCAAATTTTGGGTCCCGATGTATTTCTAAAAATCGACAACCTTTCCACTTTGGCAAAACGGGGTATCAAGCTCGAAAAATTGGCAACTGAATTTACCTATACCAAGCAGCAAATGCGTTTTGATTCTTTGTTGATCGATACGGAGCAATCCGAGCTTAAAGGGAATCTTGTGTTTAATTACGAACGGGAGCATTTGGCGAGTTTTGTGGATTTAGTGAACATAGATGCAAGTTTCACGGAATCTTCGGTGGCCCTTAATGAAGTCAACACTTTTTTTAATGAATTCGGAGCGGACAAGATTGTCAACTTTACCGGTAATTTCAGCGGGGTTCTTAATCAATTGCAAGTAGAAGACCTTTTTCTTTTTACAGATAACACAGGAATCCGAGGGGATTTTAGATTCGATAACATGTTCAGTGAACAAGCTCCATTTGTTTTAAAGGGAGAAATTGATAACCTGACCTCGAGCTACTATCAACTCAGAAGTATATTGCCGAATATTTTGGGTCAAAATATTCCCGAATCGGTTCAGAAGTTGGGACAGTTTACGGTTCGAGGGGATACGGAGATTACGGAAACATCCATAGATGTTACCGCTAATTTAAATACAGCGGTAGGGGATTGCTATGTGGATCTTCAAATGACCAATGTGCAAACTATTGAGAATGCCTCCTACATAGGTTTTATATCGTTGATAGATTTTAATCTCGGGGAATTTATCGAAAATCAGGATTTGGGGATGGCGTCCATGGATATGAATGTTGAAGGAAAAGGATTTGTGGCGGAAAGTTTGAATACTGAAATTTCGGGAGATGTTTACAAAATCGAGTTCAACGATTACGAGTACAATAAAATACAGGTAACGGGAATACTAAAAAATCAGTTGTTCGATGGTGTTCTGTTGTGCAACGACGATAACTTTAGGTTCGACTTCCAAGGTTTGGCCAATTTCGGAAATAGACAGAACAAATTCAATTTTGTGGCAGCAGTCGATTATGCAGACCTTAAGGAATTGAACTTTATCAATGATAGTATCTCAATTTTTAAGGGCCATATAGATATGGACATAGAGGGCAACAGCCTGGACAACATTGCAGGGCAGCTTCGCTTTTCCAACACAACCTATCAAAATATAAACGACACATACTACTTCGAGGATTTTAATGTGGTCTCCTCTTTTGCCCAGGATACCATCCGTACCATCGAAATTAATTCCCCGGATATCATTACCGGGTATATGCGAGGGAGTTTTAAAGTAAACGAATTGGGTAAACTAGTGCAGAATTCCGTAGGTAGTATTTATACCAATTACCAACCTTATCAAATTTCCGAAGGGCAATATTTAGACTTTAATTTTAGGATTTACAATAAAATTGTTGATGTTTTTGTGCCCGAAATGGCCTTTGGGTCCAATACATTTATACGAGGGGCCATAGAGGCCGATAAAAGTGACTTTAAGCTTACCTTTAAATCGCCCAGTATTGAAGCTTTTGGCAACAAGTTCGATAATATTGAGTTGAAAATAGATAATAAAAATCCGCTTTTCAACACCTTCGTCTCAGTAGAGGATATGTCCACCGTGTACTATGACATCAAAGATTTTAGCCTCATTAACACAACATTAAAGGACACTCTGTTCTTTAGAACGGAGTTTAAAGGTGGAAGTGAGTACAATGATAGTTACAACCTAAATTTTTACCACACCTTTAACCAGAACAATAGATCCGTAATAGGTCTTAAACGATCCGATGTTAGTTTTAAGGGCAATACATGGGTGCTTAATAAAGATGGCAATATAAAAAACAAGGTGATTTTTAACAGTGCCTTGGACAGCATTCGTATCGAGGATGTGGTAATGGACAACAATAACAATGAGCAGATTCGTTTACGAGGGGAATTTGCGGATTCTACTTATAAGGATTTGGATCTTCAATTTAAATTGGTGTCACTGAACAAGATAACCCCGTCCATAGACAGTTTAAAGATGGATGGAGAAGTTGACGGATTTCTCAATATCCTTCAAAAAGACGGGAAATATCTGCCCACATCCAGCCTTAACATCAAGGATTTTAGCATTAATAAGATGCGAATGGGCGACTTGGAGGTTGGTATTTATGGAAATAACGACCTTACCGAGTTCGGAGTAAGCACTTGGTTGAATGATGATGGCAAGGAGCGAATGAGCATTAATGGAAAAGTTACCAATTACAATAATAAACAAGAATTGGACCTAGCGGCCAATTTCTCGGATTTTGCATTAGAGCCGTTTGGTCCTTTGGGAGAGGATATTATTTCCAATATTAGAGGAAAAGTGAGTGGAAACACCACCATTTCAGGAGATGTAAAAAACCCTTCCATAAATGGTGTTCTCAATTTAAACGATGCTGGTATTGGAATCCCTTACCTAAATGTGGACTACGATTTTGCACCATATTCCCAAGTACGCCTTTTTGACCAAACCTTTTATTTTGAAAATGTAGAGTTGTCCGATGTGGAAGAGAAGACCACGGCAACCTTGGACGGAACCATAAGCCACACAGGCTTTGATGATTGGTACATTGGCCTTGATGTGGATACCCGGAACAACCGTTTTATGATTCTGAATACCGAGTATGATGAAGAGTCCCTGTACTATGGTACGGGCTTTATAAATGGTACAGGTAGTATTTATGGACCAACGGATGCCCTTACCATTTCGGTGGATGCAATAACTGCAGCGGGTACCTCATTAAAAATACCCTTGAGCGATGTAACAAGTGTAGGCGATTATTCCTTTATCAATTTTATTGAGAAAGGAGCGTCAAGCTCTTTTGAAGAAGAACGGGTGCTGGAGGATTATCAAGGGTTGGAAATGGCATTCGATCTTGCGGTCACACCCGAGGCCGAACTAGAAATCGTAGTGGACCAAAGTACGGGCAGTTCCTTAAAGGGAACAGGGGAAGGTATTTTGTTGATCGAGATCAATACCAACGGTAAATTTAACATGTACGGGGAGTTTGTGGCCGTAACTGGAGAATACAATTTTAAATACGGTGGCGTTATCGACAAAAAGTTCAAGGTTAGGCCCGGAGGCACCATTCTCTGGGAAAGGGATCCTTTGGCAGCACAGTTAAGTTTGGAAGCAGTTTATTCTCTAAATGCCAATCCGGCCCCTCTTTTGGACAATGCGGGATACACTGGTAGAATACCCACTGAGGTCGTAGTACGACTAGATGGAGAACTGGAAAGTCCGAATATTAATTTTGGCATCGATTTCCCAGGGACCAATTCCGTGGTTCAATCCGAACTTGAGTATCGATTGCAGGATCCGACCATTAAGGAGAGAAACGCCTTTTTCCTTCTGGCCCAAGGAACATTTGTTAACCCACAATCCGGAGGAATCAATCAACAAGCTGTCACCGGAAACCTAATTCAAACAGCTTCAGGACTTTTCAATCAAATTTTATCGGGCAACAACGACAAGCTGAACTTTGGTCTGTCCTACGAGCAGGGCTATAATGACCCCAATGCCGATATTTCCACCGAAGATCGTATCGGGGTTACCGTTACCACTCAGATTTCGGACCGTATCCTGGTAAACGGAAGGGTAGGGGTTCCTGTGGGAGGAGTTTCAGAAACTGTTGTAGCAGGAGATGTAGAAGTGCAAATATTGTTGAACGATCAAGGAACATTAAGTGCCAAAATATTTAATAGGGAAAACCAAATACAACAGTTTTTGGCAGAACGACAAGGATATACCCAAGGAGTTGGATTATCTTATCAAGTTGATTTTAACAGCTTTAAAGAGTTAATGCGAAAAGTATTCAACAAAAAAGAAAAAGAAGAGGAAAACAATGAAATTCCCCCTCGAAAACAACCTTCACAAGTAATGGGTAAGGATAGTTTAATACGGTTTTCCCAAAAGCCGGCAAATCGCCCATAATCTGCTAAAAAGACTTTATATTTTTTAAGGTTTTTTGATTAATTTATTACGAAAACGTTTGAGAAATTCGTATAAATCAAATAAATTATCAAGACATTCAAAATTTGGATAAAGTTTCCTAGCTTTGACCTCTTAAAAATTTGAATGGCTTCAGAAATTAAAAAAATAGGAGTATTTACCTCAGGCGGAGACTCTCCTGGAATGAATGCCGCAATTCGTTCCGTAGTCCGTACTTGTGCCTATTTAAAAATAGAATGTGTGGGTATCTACAGAGGATACCAAGGGATGATTGAAGGGGATTTTAAGACCTTGGATGCACGTAGTGTAAACAACATCATCAATAAAGGGGGAACTATTTTAAAATCTGCTCGTTGCGAAGATTTCAGAACAAAGGAAGGAAGGCAAAAAGCATACGATCAATTGATCAAGGAAGGAATAGATGCCTTTGTGGTAATTGGTGGTAACGGAAGCTTTTCCGGTGCCCTTTTGTTCAACGAAGAATACGGATTTCCTGTAATGGGGATACCCGGAACTATAGATAACGATATCCTAGGGTCGTCCTATACGCTTGGTTTTGATACCGCTATCAATACCGTAGTCGATGCCATCGATAAAATCCGGGATACAGCAAGCTCCCACAACCGATTGTTCTTTGTAGAAGTAATGGGTAGGGATGTTGGACATATTGCTCTTAACGCTGGAGTAGGTGCAGGAGCCGAGGAAATATTGATACCTGAACAAAACCTAGGGCTAGAGCGACTATTGGAATCCTTAAAGCGTAGTAAAGCTTCAGGGAAATCTTCCAGTATCGTAATCGTTGCCGAGGGAGATAAAACAGGTAAAAATGTATTCGAACTAAAGGAATATGTAGAAGAGCACTTGCCCATATACGATGTAAGGGTTTCCGTGCTCGGGCATATGCAAAGAGGGGGCAGTCCAACGTGTTTTGATCGTGTTCTGGCCAGTAGAATGGGTGTTAAAGCCGTAGAGAGCCTATTAGAGGGAAAATCTAATCTAATGGTGGGGATAAGAGACACCAAATTAGTGCTTACCCCATTGGCAGAGGCTATCAAAGCCCATACAGAGATTGACGAAGAACTCATTAGAGTTTCCGATATAATGACAACATAATTTTAATGACAAAAAAAAGTAATATGTCAAATTTGAAAATTGGAATCAACGGATTCGGTAGAATTGGAAGGTTGGTATTTAGAGCAACCGTAAAAAGAGGCGACGTAGATGTAGTTGCAATCAACGATTTGTTGGATGTTGAACACCTTGCGTATTTATTGAAGTATGATTCGGTACATGGCAATTTTGACGGTACCGTGGAAGTTAAGGACGGAAACTTGGTCGTAAACGGTAAAACCATCAGAATAACTGCCGAGCGTGACCCTAAAAACTTAAAATGGGATGCGGTAGGAGCTGAGATAGTTGCGGAGTGTACGGGAATCTTCACTACTTTGGACATCGCACAAAGCCACATCGACGGAGGGGCCAAAAAAGTGGTTATTTCCGCTCCATCCAAAGATGCACCGATGTTTGTAATGGGAGTTAACCATAAAGATGTTAAAGCAACCGATACAATTATTTCCAACGCATCTTGTACCACTAACTGTTTGGCACCAATTGCCAAGGTGTTGGACGATAACTTTGGTATTGACGAAGGATTGATGACCACTGTTCACGCTACCACGGCCACTCAATTAACTGTGGACGGTCCTTCCAAAAAGGATTACAGAGG
>JAAEZN010000066.1 GCA_018222835.1 Algicola sp.
ATCCGAATAAATGAGTAAATTTTATTACAATCAGGAGCAGGAATCCTATGATGCTATCGTAGTAGGTACGGGTATCAGTGGGGGTTGGGCTGCCAAAGAATTGTGCGAAAATGGCCTCAAGACCTTGGTCTTGGAACGAGGACCCATGGTAAAGCACCGAGAAGACTACCCAACTGCGGACAAAGATCCTTGGGATTTTCCTCATGCTGGAAATGCAACCCGAGAAGATATCAAGAAACAAGAGAAACAATCAAGGACAGGCTACACTACTGGAGCAGCTTCTAAGCACTGGTTTGTAAACGATTTAGATCACCCTTACAACGAAACCAAACGTTTTGATTGGATGCGTGGCTACCATGTGGGCGGACGTTCCATTATGTGGGGACGTCACAGCTACCGTTGGAGCGATATTGATTTCGCCGCCAATAAGAACGAAGGTATTGCTGTAGATTGGCCGGTAAGATATAAGGATATTGCGCCTTGGTATGACAAGGTGGAAAGCTATATCGGTGTATCCGGGGAAAACTTGGGCCTACCCCAATTGCCAGATGGCCAATTTGAGCCCATGATGGAACTTAACTGTGTAGAAGATCACGTTAAGGGAAAGGTTGCCGAGCATTTTAACGGACGTGTAATTACCGCAGGTAGGGTTGCACATATTAACAGTGACAAAAAATTTGATGGTGATGGACGTGTTCGTTGCCAATATAGGAACAGATGTATCAGAGGATGTCCTTTTGGAGCATATTTTAGCAGTGTTTCCTCTACTTTGCCAGCGGCAGAGAGAACCGGGAACATGACCTTAAGGCCCGATTCCATTGTTCATGAAATAATTTATGATCCAAATACCCAAAAAGCTACAGGCGTTAAGGTTATAGATAGAGAGACCAAAGAAGAGTTCGAGTTCAAGGCCAAGGTTATATTCCTTTGTGCTTCGGCAGTTGCATCTACTTCCATTTTGATGCAATCCAAATCGGACAGGTTCCCTAATGGATTAGGAAACGACTCAGGAGAATTGGGGCACAACATTATGGATCACCACTTCTTGGTAGGAGCATCCGGAAAATTTGAAGGATACGAAGACAAGTACTATAAAGGAAGAAAACCAAATGGAATCTATATTCCAAGATTTAGAAACCTTGGTGGTGATTCCGACATGAAAGACTTTAAAAGAGGTTACGGTTACCAAGGTGGCGCCGGAAGGGGCAACTATGAAGAATTGATCGCCGAAGCTTCTTTTGGAAAAGATTACAAGGATGCCATGTTGACTCCTGGTGGATGGACCATGAACATGCTTGCCTTTGGTGAGATATTACCTTACCACGACAACAAAATGACCTTGGACTACGACAAAAAAGACAAGTGGGGACTGCCTACCGTTACTTTTGATGCCGAAATCCGCGAAAACGAAATCAATATGCGTAAGGATATGCAAGATCAAGCCGTTCAAATGTTGGAAAAAGCAGGCGCCAAGGATATTACTCCTTATGACAGACCCTATGCACTAGGACTCGGAATCCACGAAATGGGAACCGCTCGTATGGGTCGTGACCCTAAAACCTCTGTTGTAAATGGAAATAACCAGGTACACGGATGTAAGAACGTTTATGTAACTGATGGTGCTTTTATGACTTCGGCAAGTTGTGTAAACCCATCGTTGACATATATGGCATTTACCGCAAGAGCAGCCAATCATGCAGCTCAAGAACTTAAAAAAGGAAATATATAATGGAAAGAAGATCAGCACTCAAAAATATGGGGTTGGCTTTTGGTTATGCCGTTGCCACTCCTACATTATTGTCGTTACTGCAAAGCTGTAAAAATAAACCGGCCTATGCAGAATGGACACCAAGTTTCCTTGATAAGGACAAAGGCTATGCCATTGCTCAGACCTTGGACGTGATTCTCCCAAAAACGGATACTCCTTCCGCAACAGAAATGAACGTGCATGTATTTATCGATGCATACCTAGATGAAGTTATGCCATTGGAGCAAAGAGACTTTGTTGTAATGAGAATGAACAAGTTCTACGACAAAGTTTTAGCAGATTCCGGCAAAGATTCCTTGATGGATATAGAACCTGCAGACATAGAGCCTGCTCTTACTACGTATTTAAAAAATCGTACTGACGAGGAGGAAGATTTGCAAAACGAAGCTATTATGAGCTATATGCAAGCCATAATGGAAGGCGGGGAAGCAACCTTGGACGATGAAGTCTCCAGAGTGTCATTTGCCCACGAACTTAGAGGTTTGGCCACATGGGCCTATAAAAATTCGGAATATGTAGGCGAAGAGGTTTTGGCCTATTTACCAATTCCCGGACAGTATGTAGCCTGTGAAGACGTTACTACATTGACCAACGGTAAAGCATGGTCGTTGTAAGTTTGGTTCACGAATAAAATAGAAGAAGCCTCCATTTTGGAGGCTTTTTTTATGTCCTTATATAAAAAAATACCTCGGAAAGTTCTATCGTGGGGTGAACTTATCCGAGGTATTAAATCAATAAACACTATCACACGTACTGCATAACATACAGCACAATAAAACTGCACCTACCGTTTTGGAACACCCAAGAAAGGTGGTTACAGTATTTCATTTTCCAAATAAAACACCCTTGTTCGTAATCTTTTGGACAACAAATGCAGGTAACAAAAAATAATATTTGGGATTGATTGCAAATATTTAAAATACTATGGGATTATAAAAGAAGTAAGGCTTTAAAGAGCGCAAAGTTTTTAACACAAAATGTTGACATCTAGCATTGTCCATATTCCTTCAGGCACAGAAACAATGTTACTTAAAAAATAATAAGGCCGAACAAGTCAGCTTGTTCGGCCTTTCTTTTGTGATGAACTATTTAGGTTGTAATATTACCAAGAGTACGGCCTCTTCAAAAATGGCCTTAATAATCTTTTTTTGTCCTAGGTAGTTCCCCCGAAACCTAAAATCAAATCCAGATCGAGACTAGATTGAAGATGTAATTTTGCAAGCGGTTTATACAATCATGTAATTGGTTGCTGTGGCCGTACATTTATTGGTAATACAAAATTTTTAAGAGCTTATAATGCAACTCCAAGGCTATTTCTTGGCAACTACATTATTCCAATCCGAATTTAATTCGGCACTATTTTTTTCTGATACTGCGGCAAGTATAAGAGCCATTATCAAAATCAGGAACAATATTGCACATTTTCTCATCTGCTGGCTATTTGGTTTGTCCTTATTTTTTTGACAAGCCGAATATAGATAACAAAAACCCGTGCTTAGGGTCTGTATGTATAAACTGCATCTTTTTGTGTATAATCGGCTTTTGTTTATTTTAGTTTTGCATGCAAAACCCGTGGTCCTGAATAGGGAACTGCTTATAAATCACCAGATTTCCTTTGATTTTGGTTTTTTTACCAGTTATACGCACTAAATATCCATTAACACATAATTTTAGTAGTATATGAGGAATAGTTCTAAATTTGATTATACCTATATTATATTATGTTAGAAGCCGTAATTGTTGATGATGAAATTAAGGCCTTGCAAAGCTTGAGTTGGGAGCTTACCAACTTGAGCGATGAAGTGGATATTATTGCGTCCTTTACCGATGCCCGCGAAGCCTTGGCCTATTTGGAGCAGAACACACCGGATTGTTTGTTCTTGGATATTGAGATGCCCGCAATGGATGGTTTTCAATTTATAAAAAACTTAAAGAACAAGGACTTTCCCGTAGTAATTACCACTGCCTACAACCAATATGCTTTACAAGCATTAAAAAACGAGGCCATTGATTATCTATTAAAGCCCATCGATTCCGATGACCTTGAAGAAACAATCGCCAAAATAAAAAAGTTCAACGCCAAAAGCCTTACCGTTGAAAAGTTGGAAAGGATATTGCTCAACTTCAATGCAGATTCCCACAGCAAAAAAATAACCATCAATACAGATGGCAAATTGGTTTTCCTGAACAGTGACGATATTCTTTATGCGGAATCGGATGGGAATTACAGTACCATTTTTTTAACGGATGGACAAAAAATACTTCTTACCAAAAAGCTAAAAGAGGTAAATGCTCTTTTGCCCGAGAACAGTTTCTTCCGAATCCATAATTCATACATCATAAATCTGAACAAAATAAAAGAGTTCCTTAAAACAGATGGTTATGTTGTTTTGGAATCCAACCATAAAATCCCCGTTTCCAGACAAAAAAAATCCGACTTTCTGGACATGCTCTAACCCAACAATGTTCCCGTGCCCATAGAAAACATCGAACAAATCGAATACTTATATCGAGTGAGAAGAAATACAATATTGTTTCTTTCGCTCTTTTTTGTTTTCAACCTAATTGGAGCACAGGAAATACCCAAAGAATTTGCCGAAAAAGCGGAAACTTTGGTCCAGCTTCAGCCCAAAACCTATGAGGATTTGGACAAGGAGTTGTACCAAGAAAAAAGAGACACCACTCTTTTAAAGTATTTTGCCGATTTAAGCAAGGATAACGACTATCCCGAAGGTGCTGCCTATGCGTTGAATTTAATGGGAATGAAATACAGGAACATTTCCCAATACGAAAAAGCGGTAAAATTGCACGAACAGGCGCTCGAAGTTTCGGAAGAGGCAAACAGCGTTGATTTTAAGGTACTCAGCTTAAATATGCTCGGGGTAGTATATCGCCGTACCGATGCCATAAAAACAGCTCTCGATTACAACCAAAGAGCCTTGGAGTTGGCAGAGCAGGTAGAAAACCCATCCAACCACATTAAAAGAAGCATTAATGTAGCCCTGAACGGAATTGGCAATCTTTATCAATCCTTGGAACAGTTTGATTTGGCCATTCTACAGTTCGAAAGGGCCCTAAAACTGGAAGAAGAACTTGGCAACCAACTCGGATTGGCGATAAATCATCAAAATATAGGCCATTGCTTAGAGGAAAAAGGAGATTTGGAAGGTGCTCTCGAAAACTATAGGAAGTCCTTGGCTTACAACGAGGAAATTGATTCGGAAATTGGCCGTGTTATCTGCAAAAACAGTTTGGCACAGATTTATCTAAAGCAAAATATGCCCTATTTGGCATTGGTTCTTTTGGAACCATTGCACAATGAATCCAAAAAAATCGGTGACTTTTCCATTACTTCCCTAGTTTATATAAATACCGGGTGGGCACACACCAAATTGTCAAATTTTGAAAAGGCGGAGAGTTTTCTAAGCGAAGGGCTGGAAATGGCCAAAACCAGAAATATTCCCAGCAATATTCTGTACGCCTATGAAAAATTATCGGATCTTGAGAACAACAGAGGAAACTTTAAACAGGCTTACGAATACTATAAAAAGGCCGGTGATTACGATAAGCAGATTTCGAGCGCTACCAACCTTAGGTACATGAACGATATTATCGTAAAGTACGAAAACGACAAGAAAAACAATCAGATCGCAGTACTGGCCAAGGAGAATGAGATTGTGAGGCTAAGGTTGAAGAAAAACCAGACGACATTACTGGTAAGTGCCTTGATCGTAGGACTTATCTCGTCCATTCTCTATATTTTATATAGACAATACCAAAGTAAGAACGAAAAACGAGTACTGACCTTGGAGCAAAAAATGTTGCGCAGTCAAATGAATCCGCACTTTTTATTCAACTCGTTAAATTCCATTAAACTATACATCATAAACAACGAGCAGAAGAATGCCGTCCACTATCTGAATAAATTTTCGAAACTGGTCCGTAAAATCCTAGAAGCTTCCTCGCAAAAGGAGATTACCCTATCGGAAGAATTGGGAACCATGGAACTCTACATGAACATCGAAAATATTAGGTTTTCCAATGAAATAGATTTTAAAATCGAGGTGGAAAAAGATATCAATGTGGACAATATTAAGATTCCTTCCCTAACATTACAACCATTTCTGGAAAACTCGCTTTGGCATGGTCTATCACCAAAAGAAGGAGATAAAAAGATTCAGATAAATGTAAAACACAAGGGCAGAAATCACGTAAGCATTGAAATTGTGGATAATGGTGTGGGCAGGACAATGGCCGAAATCAACAAGGAAAACAGGGTTCTTAAAAGAAAGTCCTTGGGCATACACATTACCAAAGAACGTTTGGCGAATTTTGCGAAGGATTATCAAAATAAATTTGATGTTGCCATCATGGATCTATTCGATGAAGATGGTAATCCGAACGGAACCAAGGTAATATTGGATATCCCTACAATTTAGAATTTTCCTTGGCCACCTCTTCCAATTCACGATACCAGTCTTCTCCGAATTTTTGGATCAGTGCATCCTTTACAAATTTGTAAATAGGCACCTTTAATTCCGCACCCAAAGAACAGGCTGGGTCACAGATTTCCCATTTATGATAGTTCACAGCGGTAAACTCTGTATATTCCCGTGTCCTTACCGGATATAAATAACAAGAGATGGGTTTTTTCCATTGGGTGGCACCGGCCTCATATGCCGCTTCCAACCCACATTTTGCAATTCCATCTTCCGAAAATACAACATAGGCGCACTCATTATTGTTCACCAAAGGGGTTTCCCACTCACCATCTTCTCCTTTAACAAAGGCCCCTTGTTCTTCTATGGCAGCAATGCCTTCCGGACGTAAAAAGGGCTTTACCTCTTGGTAAATATCAACAAGCTTATCCGTTTCGGAATCGACCAAAGGAGCACCGTACTCCCCCCCAACACAACAAGCCCCTTTACAGGCATTTAGATTGCATACAAAATCGTTCTGCAAGATCTCTTCAGATACAATGGTATTTCCTATCTGGAACATAAAAGCTCAACTTTTGTCGCAAAGGTAATCCAAAACAGAAAATTGATGATTTATAAACACACTTATGTGATCCAAAAGTAATTTTTAACCGTAAATTTGCCGTCCGAAAAAAATAACGCCATGAATTTTAACATCAAGGAGATAGCTACTGCAGGAATGGTTTTGTTCGCAGTAATCGATATTTTAGGAAGCATCCCTATCATTCTGTCATTACGGAATAAGGTAGGCCATGTACAATCGGAGAAGGCTTCGATTGTGGCAACTTGTATTATGATCGCCTTTTTATTTGTTGGGGAGAGTATTCTTTCCTTGATCGGTATCGACGTGAACTCGTTTGCCGTGGCCGGGGCTTTTATTATATTCTTCCTCGCCATTGAAATGATCCTGGGGATTACCCTATACAAGGATGATGAGCCAGAAACTGCATCCATTGTACCTATCGCTTTCCCGTTAATTGCCGGGGCAGGTACATTGACCTCTATTTTATCCTTACGAGCAGAGTATCACGTTGAGAACATTATAGTAGCCATTGTTATAAACGTTATCTTTGTCTATATCGTTTTAAAATCAAGTGCTAAAATAGAACGCATATTGGGTAAAAATGGGCTTAACATCATTAGAAAGGTTTTTGGAGTGATTCTTATGGCCATTGCAGTAAAGCTTTTTGCTGCCAACATTAACGAGTTGATGACCCATAGTGCGTAAAACATTAATATGAACAGAACCTTTGCTATAGTAATAATTATAATTGCGTTGGGTCTTATCGCCTACAACGTGACCATGGTAGATTTTGAAAACCCGATCCAAGGTGACAGTACCGTTGCCTTGATCGGTATAGTGGCCTCTTTATGCGCCATTATCCTTATGTTGATCTTTATGACCTCCAAAAAGATTGACAACAAGCTCAAAAAATAAGTCAGGGCTTAACTTCTACTGCTCCTATTTGTGATGGGCCTATAGAGGTAGCCTCGTCCAATGCCTTTACTTTACGCAGCATGGCATCGTGCTCTCCTTTAATTTGCGCGGAAAGATTGGGCGAATACAATTGCTCTGCGATATTGGCCTTTAAGTAAGTCTTTATCTTGTCCTCGTATGCATAAAAGTCGAGTTTTATTTTTCGGTCCAGTACAAATTGGATAAACTTGTCAAAGAGGATATCATCCACATTATATTCGTCCAAAAAGGTATTTTGGGTGTAGTCATCGTAAATTGTCCTGTCCTCCTCCAAATGCTCAAAAACAAAACGGGCAAAGAACTGATAGGTATCGTCCATACTTTCTATGGCCTCCTCTTGATTAGTGCCTATTGGAACAAAAACATCGGGAATAATGCCCCCGCCGCCATATACCACTTTCCCGTTTGGGGTGACAAATTTTAGCGAATCGGCCACTTTTATACTGTCCGGAGAGGCAAGCTCACCACTGGAGTAGCGATCCATAAATGTTTTGTAGTAATCGTGGTTACCATTTTTATATGATTTTTGAATTGACCTTCCCGTTGGGGTATAATAACGGGATACAGTTAGCCTAACGGCCGAACCATCACCTAAATCCATTTCACGTTGCACCAAACCCTTACCAAACGAACGCCGACCAACTATGGTACCTATATCGTTATCCTGTAATGCCCCGGCAATAATTTCACTTGCAGATGCCGAGCGTTCATTTATGAGGACATAAATTTGTTTATCCTCAAACTCCCCTTTCTTGGTGGCATATGCTTTTTTTACCCTGCCTTTTTTATTTTTGGTGAATAGAATAAGTTTATCCTCTCCTAAAAATTCATCGGCCAATTTCTCAGCTATGCCCAAATATCCTCCTGGATTGTCCCTTAGATCTAAGGTTAGTTTCTGGGCACCTCTCAATTTTAGTTTTCTAAGGGCATCTTTAAACTCATCAAAAGTGGATTCTGCAAAACGATTGATCTTGATGTAACCCATATCTTTGGTGAGCATATAATATGCATCTACACTCCGAATGGGCACACGATCCCGAACTACCGGAACCTCCAACATTTTGTTTTCTGTTTTTCGAAAGACCTTTAAATTTACTTTAGTGCCTATTTTTCCCTTTAAGGTAGATACTACATCATCATTGGCGATTCTTCTGCCGTAAAGTGTATCCCTATCCGCCATTAAAATACGATCACCCGGTTTTATACCACTTATATAGCTTGGTCCGTTCTTTATGGTTCGGATTACGGTAATGGTATCCCTGTACATGTAAAAGCTTACCCCAATTCCCGCAAAGTCACCTTTCATGTTCTCGGCCACATCTTTCATTTCATCTTTGGGAATGTAAACGGAATGGGGGTCCAGTTTTCCCAAAATATTGTTTACGGTAACATCTACGATACTATCGGTATCCACATCGTCCACATATTCATAGTCAATGTAATCGATCAAGCGGTTGAGCTTATCTTTTTTGGAATTGGTGGAAAAGAGTTTTTCGGGCGAGTCGTTAAAGTGTAGTTTGCCCCCAATAAAAATGCCAACGGCAACCGCGAAGGCGAGCAAGGTGGGCCAAATATATCCTTTGATGTTTCTCATATAGCAGTTATGGTATTAAACCATTTCTTCCAAAATGGGCAAATGGACTATTTCTACGCCTGCCCTTTCCAGAAATTTTAATCCAGAGTCGTCTTTGTACGCATTCTGATATACTACACGTTTTATGCCAGCTTGGTGAACAAGCTTACTACATTCCCTGCAAGGTGAGAGTGTAATGTACAATGTGGCGCCTTCGCAAGACTGTGTAGAAGAGGCCACTTTAAGTATGGCATTGGCCTCGGCGTGGAGTACGTACCATTTTGTGTACCCTTCATCGTCTTCGCAAAAATTTTCAAAACCAGTGGGTGTACCATTGTACCCATCAGAAATAATCATCCTGTTCTTTACGATAATGGCTCCCACTTGCCTTCTTTTACAATAAGATAATTTGCCCCATTCTTGGGCCATACGCAAATAGGCTTTATCGTATTTTTCTTGCTTACTCGCCTTCATTAATCAAAAACGCTGATAATTAATTAAATATACCTGCTTTAAAAGACCTTTACAACCTTATTCGGTAAATTTTAACTTAGGCCCTACATGGGGAACGTAGCAATTAGCAAGGGTATTGTAATTGCAATGATCAAAATTGATGCAACGGCAATATAAATAGGTCGTTTCACCTTTAAAAGATTCAAAACAACATAAGCAATGGCCAGTACCACTAAAATTATGGTTACCTGCGAAAGCTCTATACCTGTAGCAAAGCCCAATAGCGGTGTAATCTTGTCCTCTTCTTCCGCCATTAGCATTTTAAAATAGTTGGAAAACCCAAAACCATGTATCAATCCAAAGAATGCCGTGGCCAAAACATGGAGAAAAATACCAACATCCAGTGCCTCGCGATACACATAAGCAAAATTGAAGAGGGCGGTAAGCAATATGGTAACAGGAATCAAAAATTCGATGAGCCCCACATCAACGGTCATAACTTCATATACCGATAATGCCAAGGAGGCACAATGGGCAATGGTAAAAATGGTAGCCAATACCAATACACGTTTCCAATGTTTAAATGTGAATGGCACAGCTAGGGCCGATAGAAACAAAATGTGATCGTAAGCTCCAAAATCCAAGACATGCTCAAGACCCAATTTGGTGTAAAATAAAAATTCCTCCATGTTTATAGTTAATTAAGATAGTCCCCTTTCTTTCTGGATGGTCTCATAAGCCTTTTGTACCTCTTTAAATTTCTCTTCGGCACCTTTTCTTATCGCTTCGTTTTCTGTGACCACCCGGTCCGGATGATATTTTTTCGCCATGGTCCGGTAAGCTTTCTTTACCTCATCATCGGTGGCGGTTTTTTCAATTTCCAAAATTTTGTATGCGGTATCGGCCGATTTAATGAACATGGCCATAATACTTTCAAAATCGTGTTGGCCAACACGCAAATACCTTGCAATTTCTTTAAGTTTTTGTGCTTCGGCCTTACTTACCTGTCCATCGGATTGGGCTATACCGAACAAAAAATGCAGCAGTTGCAATCGCACTTCATATCTGGTACGCTGTACCATAAAGCTACAAATGCGCTCAGCGGATATCTCTCTTTTTTTAATTACTTCATTGAACGTTCTAAAGATAGCATTTGCTTTTTCTTTTCCATAAGTGCTCAAAAAATACTGCCTCACATAATCCAATTCCCTTTGGTTTACCTGTCCATCGGCTTTAATTATTAAGGAGCAAAGAGATAAGAGGTTCAATTCAAAATCGGCTGGAGAAACCGATTGTCTGGTCACATTCTCAAAAATCGACCTTGGTCTATTGCCAGAACCTCCAAAGTTGTCCAAAAAGCTACCGACTATAAAACCTAACACCGCACCAGGAAATCTAAATAAAAAATAACCAAGAAAAGCGGCTATCCACTTGATCATACTTCAAAAATTAAAGCGCAAAGATAGGGGTTTGATAAGTAAACAAAGCTTTAAGCAATGTTAAGGGTGATGAAAAAAACCTGACAATACCGTATCTTTGTAACATAATCAAAAAGAAGTCTATGTATCCAGAAGAATTGGTAAAACCTATGCGCGAAGACTTGGCCGGAGCCGGGTTTGAAGAACTACATACTAGCGAAGCTGTTGAAACTGCCCTAAAAAAGGATGGAACTACCTTGGTAGTGGTAAATTCGGTTTGTGGTTGTGCCGCGGCCAACGCTAGACCAGCAGCTAAATTGAGCCTTCAAAATAGTAAAACACCAAATAACTTGGTCACTGTTTTTGCTGGGGTCGATATGGAGGCAGTTGCTACGGCAAGAAACCACATGGTTCCGTTTCCTCCTTCTTCTCCGAGCATGGCCTTGTTCAAAGATGGTGAATTGGTCCACATGATCGAAAGACACCATATTGAAGGAAGACCTGCTGAACTTATTGCTGAAAATTTGATGGAAGCTTATAACGAATTTTGCTAAAATCAAGTAAATAAGATATTGAAAGACCACCCTTATAGGGTGGTTTCTTATTTTTACATCAACCAATACCTGTGCAAACGTGCTAAAACTGTTATCGTACCCCCTAACCATTGTTTTCTTTATCCTTTTTGGTCTGGTCCTCGTTGTTTTTCATCCCATACAATGGGTATGTTTAAATGTTTTCGGATACAATGCCCATAAGGGCAGTGTTTCCATCTTAAATTGGTTTATAGTGCGCTGCACCAATGTACTGGGCACACGTTATAGTTTTAGGAACAAACAAGATCTTCCTACGGACAGACCTCTGATCATTGTTACCAATCATCAGAGCATGTACGACATTCCTCCGATTATCTGGTACATGCGTAAATTCCACCCCAAGTTTGTGAGCAAGATAGAATTGGGAAAAGGAATCCCAAGTGTATCCTATAATTTAAGGCATGGTGGTTCGGCACTTATAGATAGAAAAGATCCTAAGCAATCCATTACAGAGCTTCAAAAGTTGGCCAAGTACATAGAAGCAAACAACCGAAGTGCTGTTATTTTTCCTGAAGGGACCCGTAGTAGAAACGGGGTCCCAAAACCCTTTAGGACCACTGGGCTTAAGGTAATGATGAAGAATGCTCCCTCTGCGCTGATCGTACCCATAAGTATAAACAACTCTTGGAAATTGTTGCGGTATGGCAAATTTCCAATGGGACTGGGTTCTCATCTTACGTTTGATGTGCATCCGCCAATGGAAAACAAAGGGAATGCCGATGAACTGATCGCCCAAATAGAAAAACAAATTGTTTCCGGAGTAAAAACACAATAGATGAAGGACGGCCAACTAGTTCAAAATACCATTGATTTTGTAAAAAAAGAGCTTCAAAATGCAGAAGGAGGTCACGATTGGCTCCATATTGAGCGTGTTTTCAATACATCAAAATCGATTTTAAAACAGGAGGATGCCAATTCGCTTGTGGTTCAACTAGCTGCGCTACTCCATGATATTGCCGACCCAAAATTCCATAACGGCAATGAAAATATAGGCCCCTCCAAGGCGAGAGAATTCTTGGAGTCACAATCTGTTGATCAAGAAACCATTGAGCATGTGATCAACATCATAAAACATATGTCCTTTAAGAACAGTTTAGATAAAAATGGGGCTTCGTTTACATCCATAGAGCTTCAAATTGTGCAAGATGCAGACAGGTTGGACGCTATTGGTGCCATAGGTATTGCCAGGGCTTTTAATTATGGTGGTTTTAAAAACCGGGAACTTTACAACCCTAACGTTTCCCCTAATCTTAACATGACCAAGGAGGAATACAAAAAATCCAAATCGCCGACCATTAACCATTTCTATGAAAAATTATTGCTTTTAAAAGAGCGTATGAACACCCGTACAGGCAAAAAAATAGCTCAAGAAAGACATGAATTTATGGAGTACTTTCTTGAGCAGTTTTATAGAGAAGCTGGTCTTCTTAAATAGATTTTTATTTTTTATTGGATAGACCACGCGTTAACCAACCTCTTTTGTTGGCGGTCGCAATGGCGTACGGAGTAATCCAGAATAGACCAAAGGTGTATAGTATGCTATAGGAATAAGCCCAGAATGATTCTGAAAGTTCGTAGCGTTTGGCATAGAAAAATACAGGGAACGAGGTCAATACCAATATACTTACCAAAGTGGAACTAATAAATAGTAGTGGATGGGTCAGTATAAAAAATAGCATAAAAATCAAGAACGGATAGCTCATTATAATCCTTAAAAACTGGCTCGTAAACAAAAGTCTTGTGCCTGTTTTAGGTCCTTTTCGGAAATTTTTAAAAACATACTTAGACATTTCAATATTCTCCCTAACATTACTTCTTCCCCACCTAATGAACATTTTATAGAGTCCCTTGTACTGTTCTGGAACATTGGTATAACAATAGGCGTTCCTTTGGAACAGCACATGGTGCCCCTGTTTCAGAATCATGTTTGTCATAGCTCGATCTTCCCCAATATCAGAAGGCTTTCCCATAAAGGTTTGGTTGATCCAATCGGGCAAACAGGCAAATACTGCTGAACTTCTGTAGGCAGCTAAGGCCCCAGGGGTACACAAAACCGAATTTAAGCTACTCTCCGCTGACCGTACAAACTCAAAACTCAACACAAAACTCACGTCCAACATTTTTGGCAACAATGCTTTTTCGTTGTTCAGCACTCGGATGTTACCTGCCACCGCTCCACATTCCGGATTTGTAACGAATGGGCTGACCAAATTTCGAAGAGTATCCGATTTTACAATGGAATCACTGTCCACAGTTACAAAAATCTCTCCTGTCCCCTCATTAAAACCACGATAAAGTGCATGCCTTTTACCCATATTTTTGGGCTGTTTATAAATGGATACACTTTCACCAAGTTCTTTCTTTGCTTCCTGTATCCATTCCCAAGTATCGTCCTGGCTCCCATCGTCTATAGCTAAAAGCTCCAGCTTTTCCATGGGGTAATCACTTTCTGCAAGGCTGATAAGGGTGTGGTAAACCTGTTTACCTTCATTATAAGCGGGAACAATAACGGTACAGGTGGGCAATTCTTCATCGGTAACAGAAGAAATTGGTTTGTATTTAAAATATCTATAAACGGTATAAATAAAGAAACTTGCTTTGAACACGAACAGAGTTGCAGCCACAACCATAAACGACAGTCCTAAGGTAGAGCCCATTCTCTCCATGTTGAACTGTTCAAAGTCACCTTGTAAAATATATACGAGATAGGCAGACCCGATCATTAATACAAAAGTGCTTCCCATAACAAAAACCCCCCAAGCGTCCGCAGTATGGAAGAATTTACGTATGCTAGAAAATATGTTGATCTGTTTTAGTGTATTCAAGGTTGTTTTAAAAAAGGAGTTCTTTTTCTGTGGATTCGAGGCAGTGTTCTTCATATAATTTGAATTGTAATCAGCGTTTTAATCATCTACGAATCAAACGTGTTTTTAGACTAGATTTAAAAATACTTTAACGTTATCGCAACTCAGGCCTATAGAATGGCACCATCAATTCCAAATCGTCGATGCATTCTTCTCTTTGAGTTTTTTGTATCTTGGAGACTTAATCAAACTAAACCAAATGCAAAGAAGAAAGTTCATCAAGAATGCTGCTGCGGCTTCGGCTGCGTTTTCCATTGTCCCAAGCCATGTATTGGGAAAAACACATGTTGCACCAAGTGATACCCTATATGTTGCCGGTTTCGGTGTTGGAGGAAGAGGAAATGGTGTAATAAATGGGTTAAACGATACCGGCCGCGTTAAATTTGTTGCATTCTGCGATGTTGACGACCGCCGTGCCGCGCAGACCTACGAGCAGTTCCCGGATGTAAAACGATTTAAAGATTTCCGTAAGGTTTTCGACAAACATTTAAACGATATCGATGCCATTATGGTCGCTACCCCCGATCATACCCATGCAAGTATTGCATTGCCGTTTATGCGCGAAAAAAAGCATGCCTATGTTGAAAAACCTTTAACGCATAATATTCACGAAGCCCGATTAATGACCCAAGTTGCCAAGGAAAATGGCATTGTTACGCAAATGGGAAACCAAGGTGCTTCCAGCGACGATAGCCGAATTGCCCGAGAATGGGTAGAATCGGGAATTATTGGAAAGGTACATACTATTGATTGTTGGACCAATCGTCCTGTTTGGCCTCAAGGTGTGCCCATGCCCACAAAAAAAGACCGCATCCCCAAAGAATTGGATTGGGACCTATGGTTAGGCCCTGCGGCCATGCGAGATTATAACGATGCTTACCTACCATTTAAATGGAGAGGTTTTTGGGATTTTGGAACCGGTGCTTTGGGTGATATGGGCTGCCATATTATGGAAACTCCTTTCAGTGTTCTGGACCTTGGTTACCCGATTGAAGCAGAAGCTAGTTGCACTACTGTTTGGGTGGATGATTTTGTGGAAGCGGATTACAGTCATTCTTGCCCTCCATCATCCAAAATACACCTTAAGTTTGAGCACGAAGAGCATGGTGATATTGCACTAAACTGGTTCGATGGTGGACTTAAACCTAACCTTCCGGACGAACTAAAAGATGGTGAAACCATTGGAGATACTGGAGGAGGAACCATTATTTATGGTGAAAAAGGCACTTTGGTATGCGATACCTACTCCCGAAACGCCAGATTATTGCCTTCTGACATGATGGATCTATATAAAGCTCCAGCCGCTAAATACCCTAGAGTACCGGGTGGAATGAATGGACATATTGCCAATTTTGTGGATGGATGCCAAAATGGAACACCAACCTCATCCAACTTTGACAAGGCTGGCAAGTTGACAGAGACCGTGTTGATGGGCAACTTGGCCGTTAAAGCATATCAGTACAAGGAATTGCAGGAAGGAAAAACTCCAAGAGACTGGAACCCTTACAATTCACCTGGAAGAAGAAAATTAAAGTGGGACGGGGAAAACATGAGAATTACCAACTATGATAAAGCGAACGAGTGGGTAACCCGAGAGTACCGCGAAGGCTGGGAATTAAAATAAACTTTATTTATATTGAAAATGGCCCTTTTTTGGGCCATTTCTTTTTTAACATCCTTTTGCTTGCTTACTATGCTATCTAGCAAAGCAACATAAAATTCTTTATTATTTAGAACCGAACAGAGAACGCATGAAAATCCTGTTCTTACTAAGATGATCGGATTAAAATGGATTTCCCAATCGTAACGTTGTTCTTATCTCTATATCATATTCAAAGTAAAGAATAACGTCATGCTGAATTTGTTTCAGCATCTCACAATCCGTATCATACTTTGGCTACGTTCAGCATCCAAACGGAGTGACACTGAACCTTCTTGTCATTTTGAACCGAGCTGGGTTAGCGTGAGAAATCCGAAACCAAGCTAGTTTTCTCGTCGCAAGCTCACTCGAAACAACGTCACTTTCCATTTCTTAATTGACGTCTTGTTCCGATAACATTCGGGATAAACAACTTTTCACACTTCGTTTCTCATATCGAAATGACAAATCTGTAATTAAAACAATTTCATCGGTCCATCCTTATATGCTTCATGCAGCTTAGTGTTCAATAATGGAAAAGTGCGGTTTTTAAAATAACGCTTTTTGGCAATCTGTGCCATTTCGTGGATTTGTTGTGCAATTTTTCCTTCTACTTTCATTCTAGAACCAAAACGGCTATCGTTCAATGATCCTCCATGACAATCTTGAATCTGGTGCAGCACTTTTTCCGCTCTGTCGGGCATTGTTTTTCTTATCCAATCTTCAAAAATTTGTCCAATGGCACCGTTGAGTCGCACTACCGTCAATCCAAAAGAAAGCGCACCATGATCCGCCACAGTTTTGGCCAGAGACAACAATTCATGCGAGTTTATCCCCGGAATAATGGGCGCCAACATGGCATTTATAGGAATGTTGTTTTCTGAAAGTACTTTGATGGTCTTCAGCCTTTTATTAATGGATGCTGTACGAGGCTCCAGTATGCGCCTTGTTTTTTCAGATAGTGAAGTAACGGAGATATTCACATTGACCAAACGATTCTCGTTCAGTTCTTTTAGAATATCAAGATCTCTCAAAACCAGAGCATTTTTTGTAATGATTCCCACAGGATGACGGTATTTTAGGAACACTTCCAAACATTTCCGTGTAATTTGGTACTTCTGCTCCGCAGGTTGATAGCAGTCGGTATTGCCAGACAAAACAATGGTCTGTGCTTTCCATCTTTTACTTTTGATCTTTGCTTCCAAAAGTTCTGGAGCGGCTTTCTTAATCAATATTCTGCGTTCAAAATCCAATCCTGCACTGTAACCCCAATACTCATGCATATTACGTGCATAACAATACACACAACCGTGCTCGCAACCTTGATAGGGGTTCATGGAGTACTGCATACCAACATCCGGACTTTCTACTTTGTTTACTATGGATTTTGGATAAATAGGTATGTAGGCCGTCTTGTTATGATCTGCCTCCTCTCCTTCCAACCGACAGAACTCCAAAAAGTCTTCCCGTGTTTCGTACACATGTTTCAAAAACCTGTTGTCGGTGTTTTGTTGTGCACCTCTTCCCTTCAAAAATTTTCCTGTTGACATTTTTTGGATTTATTCCAAATATATGGATTATTTCCTTTTTACAAATAATGCCTTAAAGGGTTATATACCTCTCTCAATAACTTAATGAGTGCCTGTTATAACTGGCATGGTAGTCCAATAGCTTTACGAATACAGGTAGTGAAGAGTACTTAAATTAAGTTCCGTACTTTGAACGGAAAAAATAAAAGCCGGACAAATGTCCGGCTTTATAGCTAATGGTTAGATTGCCCCTAAGGGATAATTCTTAAATAATTATTTTAAGCCAAAATAAGTAGCCACAGCATCGTAATCCGAAGTATCTACCCCGGCAGCTTTTAGTTCTGCCATAACATTTTCACTTGTTTTTCCAGCGTTGGAAAGTTCTATGGCAACTATAACCAAAAATTGATATTCTGATCCTGGAACAACAAATGGTGAGTTGTCTAAATCATAAAAATTAACAAATAGATTGCCTGTCTGTAAATTCGTATGAACTCTTGCATAATGGGTATTGTCCACTAAGTGACCTGGTATTGAATATCTATTCCCATTTGTGTGATGTAAATAGTATAAATAGGCATAATTAGCAGGAGTATCTATTTCTTCAAAATCATTTAAATTAATTGTTAAATCAGTGTAATTTCCAAATAGCTCTAGACCATATAAAAGCTCTTGCACATTGGCATTACCATCCATTCCATTCTCACCATTATCGCCTTGACAGTCCAATCCATCAAAATTACCATCTTGGTTAATGTCTTCATTGGCATCTTTAACACCATTTCCATTAAGGTCCCAACAGCTAATACCATCATTACCATTTTCACCTGGATCACCTTTTATTGACTCACCTGGATCACCTTTTGCTCCCTGCGCTCCTGTTTCGCCATCTTCGCCAGAACAGGAGACCAATACTACTGCCATACAAAGCATGGCCATACTAACTAACTTGAACGTTTTCATAATATTTTGTTTTTTAATTAGGGTTATTAACAGGCCAAAAGTAGGGCGTGCAATTGGACCAATTCGGGTCTAACTAACGTAGGCAATGTGTCATTTGATGAATGATACTTTTGAGTTGATAAAATAAATACGATGTAGGTTTTTTCTTTCAATTTATTTTTGAAATTTCAGGAAATCTCTGAGGAACCAGTTACTTTACTTAACTCTTGTACAGGAGATTTTGCTGATATTCATCCTCAAAATCTTAATCTATTAATCGGTATCAATTAAAAAACCGGACGAATGTCCGGCTTTCTTCTCTTAAATGTAGTTGCCCATAGGGCAACAAAATACTTTGGCTAAAGTCTATTCTCCCTTACTTTCAAAAAATCTATATAAAGGAGCCATTTTTTCTTCATAAGAAAGGTCTTCCCAGTCTGCTGACTTGGTTTTTGTAGAACTGGTTTTTGCAGTGGTACTAATAACGTTTTCTGTTTCAACAATAAGGATTGGTCTCAAATCTTCCAATGCATTTTCTTTTGATAAAATGGTCAAGTCTCCCAAGCCTACTTCTACCGAATTAGGGTCTAGTCTTAATCTGATACCTTTATTGGTTTCTGGATTACAGATCCAATTTTCGACCACACTTCTTGGTAAAACAATTGGAAACCAACCGTAAGCTGAGCCAGACCCTTTTGGTAGAAGGAAAGGATAGTCGTCCGAACCTTTTGGCCCAGCCCACATTTCACTCTCCCCTCCGTTATCTCCCCAATCATCATTAACGTTTGCCATGGACCAGTTCACCTCTTCCTCAACAAAAAGTGGATCTTCCGCACCATAAAAACCAACCTTCATATATAGATTGTCATATGCATCGTTGGTATATGAATCAATATAAATATAGAGGGTTGCCCTATTTACATGGAAGGCATCTGCGCAAGCTTGTCCTTCTGCAACCAAATCAGAAGTAATGGATTCACTAACTCCGTCAAACCGGAAAAGTGCTCTTCGCTCGCCTGTTGCAAGGCCATTATAAGAATAAAATAATGGTAACGCATCTTCATTAACCCCCTCTCCCGTTGAAAGAATACTTGCATCAGATGTTCCTTCATACCCTTTGAACCCATCTTGAAAATAAAAATCTACCGTAGGGCTATCTGCTCCCGGTTCACCTTGTGGCCCTTGATCTCCAGTGTCACCTTTTATTGACTCTCCTGGCTTTCCTTGCTCTCCTTGTTCCCCATCCTCACCGGAACAGGAGGCCAATGCAATTGCCATACATAACATGGCCGAACTAACTAATTTTACTGTTTTCATAATTTCGTTTTTTTAATTATCTAAATATAAATTAGTTAGATAGGATATTTTGGTGCCAACTGACCTGTTCAGTATATCAATTGATGAATGCTAGAGTTGAGTTGACGGATAACTATTTTTACATTTCTTTTTTTAAAAGAATCCAATAAAAAAAGCCCCGAAACGGGGCCATTGTTTTATCTATATTAAAGGGTGCTTTTATT
>JAAEZN010000003.1:0-1461 GCA_018222835.1 Algicola sp.
GAACAGTTCTTCAGAAATTGGTTCATCATGCTCATCCTTGATAAGGCTCTTGCCATCTGCCATCTTGGCAAAGACATAGTACAATCCGGGAATCAACAACACCCCAAAGATGGTACCTATGAGCATGCCTCCCAATGCCGAGCCGCCAATGGTCCTGTTACCTATGGCACCTGCTCCTGTGGCGATCACAAGAGGTATCAGCCCGGCTATAAAAGCAAAGGAAGTCATCAAAATTGGCCTAAACCGTTGTTTGGAACCTTCAATGGCCGCTTCTAATATGGGCACTCCCTCTCGCCGTTTTTGTACTGCAAACTCCACGATCAATACAGCGTTTTTACCCAAAAGTCCCACCAGCATAATCATACCGATCTGTGCATAAACATCATTGGAAAGCCCCATGACCTTTAATAAGAAGAACGAACCAAATACCCCCACTGGAAGTGAAAGGATCACTGCCAATGGCAATAAGAAACTTTCATATTGTGCCGCAAGCACCAAATAGACGAAAATCAACACCACTATAAAAATGTAGATGGATTCGTTCCCCCGCTGGGCTTCATCGTACGATAAACCTTCCCAGGCAATGTCATAACCTCTTGGGAGTTCTTTGGCCGCCACTTCCTTAATAGCCGCAATGGCATCCCCACTGGTATATCCTGAAGCGGGAAGCCCCCGAATCGCTGCGGAATTGTATAGGTTGTATCGGGTGATCTCGTTGGGGCCCAATCGTTTTTCCATGGTCATAAAGGCCGAATAGGGCACCATTTCTCCTTCTTCGTTCTTTACAAACATTTTCTCAAGGTCCGATGGCATTCCACGGTACTCCGGAGCTGCTTGGGTATATACTTTGAAGAATCGTCCGAAACGGATAAACCCTTGTTCGTAGGTACTACCGATGAGAATGTTCAGGTTTTCCATGGCCTTTCCTATGGAAACCCCCTTCTGCATGGCCACTTTGTTGTTGATCTTTAACTCGTACTGCGGATAATTTGCAGCATAGAACGTAAACAGACCGGCCAACTCCTTGCGTTCACGCAGTGCATCCATGAACTCATTGTTGATGCGCTCGAACTCATGATAATCTGTACTGTTGGTCTTATCCAGCAAACGCATGGCAAAACCACCTGATGAACCAAAACCAGGTACGGCAGGGGGTTCAAAGTATTCAATGACAGCACCCAGATCTTTGGCCTCCTCTTCCAATTCTTCCATGATCTCGTGCACCGAATGCTCTCGCTCTGACCATGGCTTAAGGTTGATCAAACAGGTGCCCGCATTAGAGCCACGACCTTCCGTCATGATTTCATAACCTGCAAGGGACGAAACGGATTCCACTCCTTCGGTTTCCTCACAAATTTTCTGGAGTTTTCTGGCCACCTCATTGGTCCTTTCCAAAGTAGCTCCCGGAGGTGTTTGGATAATGGCATAGATCATTCCCTGATCTTCATTCGGAATAAACCC
>JAAEZN010000003.1:1471-91919 GCA_018222835.1 Algicola sp.
AAGGCCAACAATAGTCCAAAGGTGACCACCCTACGGTTTACGATCTTGTTCAATACCCCAACGTATCTTCCGGTAAGCTTTTCAAACTTACCGTTGAACCAATCTATGAACCGGTTTACTGGCGATTTTTTTCTAGGTTGACCATGAGTGTTCTTCAACATCATGGCACAGAGTACCGGGGTCAACGTAAGGGCCACAATGGCGGAAATAACAATGGATCCTGCCATGGTGATCGAAAATTGTCGGTAAAATACCCCCACAGGTCCGGTCATGAACGAAATAGGTATAAATACCGAGGTCATTACCAAGGTTATGGCAATGATCGCTCCCCCGATTTCACCCAATACTTCATAGGAAGCCTTATAGGGCGTTAGGTTTTGTTCGTGCATTTTTACGTGGACCGCTTCTACCACAACAATGGCATTATCCACCACAATACCTATAGCCAGTACCAAGGCGAACAGGGTAATCAGGTTTATGGACAACCCGAACATTTGCATCACAAAGAATGCTCCGATCAGGGAAACCGGTACCGCAATGATTGGAATCAGCGTTGACCGCCAATCCCCCAAGAAAAGGAACACTACAATAGCTACAAGGATGAAGGCGTCCCTAAGGGTGTGCAATACCTGTTCTATGGATGCATCCAAGAAATTGGATACATCATAACTGATTTTATAATCGATTCCGGGAGGCATGTAAGCCTCCAATTCCGTCAATTTTTCCTTAACGGCCCTGATCACGTCACTACCATTACTTCCAAAGGTCTGTTTCAGCACTATGGATGCCGAGGGTTTTCCGTCCAAATTGGAATAAATGTCGAAGAATTCGCTTCCCAATTCCACATCGGCCACGTCACCCAAGGTCAATATCTCTCCTTCTTCATTGGCCTTTATTATAATGTCCTTGTATTGTTGGGGCTCGTTGTATCTGTTTTGGTACACCAAAACGTATTCCAAGGATTGGGCCTTTTTACCGGAACTCCTACCCAAACGCCCCGGTCTGGCCAGAATGCTCTGTTCTTCCATGGCCTCCAGTATTTCTTCAGCCGAAATATTATAGGCGCGCATACGGTCCGGTTTTAACCAAACCCGCATAGCAAATTTTCGGCTACCCAAGATTTGGGCACTTGCGATTCCATTGATCCGTTGTATTTCCGGAATCATTTTGGTGTATGCGTAATTGTACAGGAACTTTTCATCATTGTTCTTGGCATCACTGTACAGGTTCACATACATCAACATACTGGGCTGCACGGGCGTAATCACCACCCCCTCCCTTTGCACCAGCTCTGGCAAAAGGGGCATTACTTGGTCTACCCGTGTCTTTACCCTTACCACGGCCTGGTTGGGATCTGTTCCCGGTTCAAAGATTACACGCAACGTGCCCTCACCGGCACTGGTCGCGTCCGAAGCAATATAGCGCATGCCCTGCACCCCATTAATAGAGGTTTCCAATGGAATCAGGGTCGAGTTCACCAACACGTCCGCACTTGCTCCCGGATAAGCGATAAAAATGTTTACCGTAGTAGGGGCAATTTGTGGGAACTGTGATATGGGCAACTGTTTTATGGCCAACATACCTGTAAAAACAATGATCACGGAAATCACTATTGCCAATACAGGTCTGTGTATAAACTTTTTAAACATAATATTTTAGGATTATGGGGTTCCTACTCAGTGTACAATTCCAGATTGGCCAATACTTTTGAAGGTTTCTCGAAGTCGAAGTGGATTTTTTCCCCACTCTTCACCATTCGAATGCCCTCCAGAAGTACCTTGTCATTTTCGGACAACCCTTTTTCCACTACAAAAAGGTGCGGAAGTTCTGCGCCCACAACAATTTCACGTTGTTGTACCTTGTCATCCTTGTCCAATACAAAAACATATTTTTTGTCCAGGACCTCAAAAGTTGCCTTTTGAGGAATAAGTAGGGCTTTGGGAAGTGGAACCATCATTAGGATACTACCAGTCTCTCCATGGCGAAGAATGCCATCGGGGTTGTCAAAAGTTGCCCTAAAGGCAATGTTGCCGGTCTCGTGGTTAAATTCACCTTCAATGGTTTCCACTACACCTTGTTGGTTGAACTTTCGGTTGTTGGCCATTAAAAGTTCAACTTCTTGTTTCTGGTCCTTTTTTGCACTGGTGATATAATCCAGATACTCTGCTTCGGGAACATTAAAGTACACCCACATTTTACTATTGTCCGATAGGGTGGTCAACAATTCCCCTTCATCCAAAAGACTGCCCTCCCGAACGTGCAAGTGGTCCATAATGCCATCAAATGGAGCACGGATATTGGTAAAGCTCAAATGGGTTTCGGCGAGGGAGACTTCGGCCTTCGCCTTATCAAACTCTGCTTTGGCCATTGCCAATTCATTGGCGGAAACCACATTTCCATCGGCCAATAGTTGGGTGTTCTTGTATTCAATTTCGGCAACTTCAGCCTCTGCTTTTGCCTTTTGAAGGTCTGCCTCATACACATTGGGCATAATGTGGAACATCTGTTGTCCTTTTTTTACTACTTGACCTTCATCTACATAGATATCTTGTAAATATCCTTTTTCCAAGGCTCTGAGTTCAATGTGCCTAATGGAGTGTATTTGACAAACATAGTCCTTGGTTATTGAAGTGTCGCGTCGGATGGGACTTGAAACAAGGTACTTTGTTTCCTCTTTATTTTCATGCTTTTTGGATTCGCAGCTTGCATGGGTCAACAATACCAACAAGCCGATGAAGAACGGAATTTTCCTCATAGTTTTAACGGTTTAAAAATGATTAGGGGAAGTCTTAATGCTAGAATTAATGGACCTGCCCTGATTATTGAATTTTACTCAAAGGTTTTAATGCGAAGTCATTAGAGATATGACTTCTTAGGAGGAGAATTCTAAATACGAAAAACTTGGAGCCTAATGTGTAGCTTTGTAGGTGTAGCGATTTCTTTGGAAGTGGGATACCTCTTGTCACTTTTAGGCCTAATGAGGGATTGTGCTATTAAACTGTAATGGGAATTAGCAGTTAAATAATCGCTGTCCGGTAAGTAATGGTCATGGGAGGCAACTTCTTCTTCACGTTCCTCCTGTTCCTCAACCTCAGTTTCGGCATAATGTCTGTGCTCTTCTGCTGTGGGCACGTGGTTGATGGAAGATGCATTGGTTGATTCCTCGTAACCTAATACATAACAGGCATTTGCGTCATCAACATCTGTTTGCGAATAAGCATACAAATTGATGAAGCTTCCCAATAATAGGATCAATAACGGAAAGCTATATTTTTTAAATGCCTTTATCATTTGATTTGCAAAGCTATATTACGTTATCATCGCATACAAACATTTTATTTAAAATAAGGCGGTTACAATTTTTTGATATAATACTTTTCTACTTTTTTTAAATGCATAGTTTTTTATGTAGAGCCTTTTGCATTTATATCTATCAAATATTAGGTGTCTGGTTTGCGGTAATCTCTAATAAATATAATGTTATGTTTGTTCGGTAGTAGCCATAAATTTGCCCTCTTTCACCCAGTACAATTCGTAAACACATCGAAAACATGCATTAAAACGCATACCCATAGCAAATTGGAAGCGGTGCAAAAAGCAAGGAGGCAGAATCTGCTGTAGGATAAAAAGGAGCATACTTCTCTCTCCTGATATTTTATTAATGCCATCATCAAAATATCTCATTTTTGGTCGATTTTGTCATCCCAATTTTGACAACCCAAGTTTTTTTTTATAATTTTTCCATACAATCACAATTGTTCGGTCTAAATCGAACAATTAATCAATCTTAAGACGATGAATAACCTCAAACGCGTAATAGTTGACTATAAAAAATTGACCTCTGAAGTACTGAAACTTTTGGTGGATAAATATCCCGATGGTTACGGGGACGATGATGTAATCAACTTTAAAAACCTGAAAGGTGAAACCATAGAAGCCGTAGAGGTATCCACAGAAGACACCAAGTATTTAGTAAAGATCAGCTCAAAATTAGAGCGTACCATGGCGGACTTCGATGAGGAAGACGACGATGACTATGATTCCGAGAATTATGAAAAAATTTCAGGAGATAACGATGAGTTCTCGGATTCCGATGAGGATAACAGCGAAGAGGAGGACTAATCCCCGACCTTTAAATTATTGAGCATTTCTATGGTGGTCTGGTCTAGATTATACCTAGGTTCCCAGCCCCATTGTTCGCGAGCTTCGGTATCATCAATACTGCTGGGCCAGGAATCCGCAATTTCTTGTCTAAAATCAGGAGCATAACTTATGGTGAACCCGGGGATGTGCTTTGCAATACTTTCGGCAATCTGTTCGGGGGTAAAGGTCATTCCCGCCAAGTTGTAAGAGGACCGTACTTTTATTTTTTCTGCCGGACTTTCCATTAAGCTAATGGTCGCTCTTATGGCGTCGTTCATATACATCATTGGCAGTTGGGTTCCGCTGCTTAAAAAACATTCATATCTGCCTTCTTTTAAGGCTTCGTGATAGATTTCCACAGCATAGTCCGTGGTACCTCCGCCCGGCATGGTTTTCCAACTTATCAGGCCAGGGTACCGTACACTTCTAACATCGACTCCATACTTTTTGTGGTAATACTCGCACCAACGTTCCCCGGACTGCTTACTAATGCCATAAACCGTACTGGGCTCCATAATGGTGTTCTGCGGAGTGTCTTCCTTGGGAGTATTTGGTCCGAAAACGGCAATGCTCGAAGGCCAAAATATTTTGGAAATCTTCTTTTCCTTGGCCAAGTTAAGAACATGGAACAAAGAGTTCATGTTTAGGTTCCAAGCCCTCATCGGAAATTTTTCCGCTGTTGCACTGAGCATGGCGGCCATTAAATATACTTCTTCAATTTCGTAATGCATAACTACATCCTCCACAGCGGCATAGTCGGTAGCGTCCAATAGTTCAAAAGGCCCTGATTGCATCAAAGCATCTCCGCCTTCTCGGATATCGCTCGCAATAACATTGTCTGCTCCATATTTGTTGCGCAGCTCAAAGGTTAGTTCTGTTCCTATCTGACCGCAAGCGCCGATGATTAAAATAGGTTTGTGCATGTAAATCGAAGTTAATTTAGTTTGATGTCAAAGATACCCTTTCTTAAAATTTGTACATTCGCTTATGCGAAAATTGTTAGGTGTTCTACTAGTAATCTCCATTTTGGGAGGATGTAAGAAGGCTGAAAAAGCCACGGCGGAGGTTGAAACCCAGGATTTGGAGTTCGATTATCAGAAAATGCCGGATAAAATTGAAATTAACCAAGAAGCAACGGCCATAGTTGAACAGTGGCCGGAGTTTAAGGATTTGAATTCCAGTATAGATGTACTTCATAGAGCAACCAACAACGAGGATTTGGCACTTGCCATTGATGACCTGATCGAGAAGGAGAAAAAAATGGCCAATGGAAATTATCCCGAGCTTTTCAACACGTTTCAGGTGAAGAGCAGGCAAAGTGTGATGCGGACATTTTTGTACAAGGCAAAAGCAAGTATATTGGAGAACCAACCAACTACCGAACCTATTGTTGAGGCGTTGGAAGCATACAACAATATGCGAAAACAACTAAATGTTATCATGAACAGCCAATTGGATAAAAAACTGATCTTAGATGAAACATAAAATTTTAATTATTGGAGTATTGTTCGTAACCAATATCATTATTGCCCAAAGTACGGACGAGCAAAAAATAAACAAGGTTTTGGACGATTGGCACTTGGCAGCGGCCAACGCAGACTTTGATGCTTATTTTGGCAACATGACCAAAGATGGGGTGTTTTTGGGCACAGATGCCATGGAAAATTGGCAAAATATAGAGTTTAGGGAGTTTTCCAAGCCATATTTTGATAAAGGAAAGGCATGGAGCTTTACGTCGGTTCAAAGGAATGTGTATGTAGATAATTCGGGGAATCTGGCTTGGTTCGACGAACTTTTGGATACCCAGATGAAGATATGCCGTGGTTCAGGTGTGCTCAAAAAAGAAAATGGGCAATGGAAAATTGCCCATTATGTACTTTCAATCGCAGTGCCCAATGAATATGTGGACAAACTTGTCCAAATTAAACAAGAAAGGGACGATGCAATTCTAGAGGAGCTAGAGCGGAATAAACAATAATCTAGTTTTCTCCTCCTTCGGCAGCTTCTTTTTTTCTAGCTTCCAAAGCTTGTTTGCTCAAGCTCGCCAAATTAAAATTGGGGGCAATTTTAAGGGCTTCGTCTATCGAAGCAATGGCGGCATCAATATTTTCTTTGTCCAAATTAAAATCCGCTAAACCTTTTAAATGGAAAAATGCGGCTTTTAAAGAAACCTCGTAGGGTTGCTGGCGCTCGTAAAAAGCATACCTCATTTCGTCGGTCGCATTGGCAATGCCATACTCAATGTTCACTTTTGCACTGCTAGTTTCACCGGTCTGTATTTTTAGGTCGGCCATCTCATACGCTAAATAAGGGGAGGGGTTTCTAGAGAAAAGTTCCTCGAAATGCTCCAATGCCCTTTTGGGTTGGTTCAATGCCTTCAGCGAAAAAGCTTTGATCTGTAAGCCAAGATCGGAATCGTTGGCATCTTTTTCCACGCCTATGGTATTTAAAGCCTGCATGTGCTGCCCATTGTTCATATAAACAAAGGCCAAGGTGTCCCTTCTTTCCTTGGACGGTGCCAATACATTTAAATGTGTCAAAGCTCCGATAACACCGGTTACATCTCCTTGCAAACGCATTTCTTTGTAATACGCTTCATAATGTTTTAAAAGCTCGTTGCTAGTCTGCGAAATACCGCTAATGCCCGTTAAAAGGAGCAGTAAGAGTATAGTCTTTTTCATTGATCTTCAATTTAGTGCGCCAAATCTAACAAAATAATCCCAACCAAGCTGTTAAGAATTGAATAAGTGATTAAAGGGGCTCAGGAAACAATCGATGTGGTGAAGCTATGGGATTTACTTAAAAAATTTTGGCTCAAGACTGTTTTTCCCATTTTTGTATGTGATGTTGCGCTATATAATGGAGCGGGAATCCCTCTTTTTTGGGCTTCCTCAAAATAATACACCTGTTTTTTTGGATGATGTGGATATACACCGTTAAAAATTTCGCCCCAATAACCTTCTTTCAATATGGTTTGAATCATATGAATACAGTCGTTCAAGTGAATCAAGTTGATGGCGTGGTTGCCATTACCGAGTTGTTCTTTTCCCGACAAAATGGTAACAGGATGCCTATCCGGGCCAATTAGCCCGCCAAATCGGATTATGGTGGTGTTAAGGCCATCTTCTTTTTGGAACAAGTTTTCAGATTCAACCAATTGTTTGCCCGACTCTGTCACGGGCTGTGTTGGGGAAGCCTCTGTAACTTCGCCTTCCAAATTTCCATAAACAGCGGTACTGCTTACAAACAAAACATTGGGAACCTTACTTTCTTTAATTTCCGATAGCAATTTCTTCATTTTATCAACAAAACTCTCTGGATGTTTACCCCGAAGTTTTGGAGGTACATTAACAATCAAGGTTTCAATATCGGAAAGAAAACTTTGAACATTGCCCTCAATTCCTGTTTCGGACAAACGTATTTCGAATGACTCGATACCCTCGTTCTGCAATTCCTCTAATTTACTGGCGGAAGTGGTAGTGCCTTTAACGTGATATCCTTTTTCTATCAATTTTTTGGCCAAGGGCAGTCCCAGCCAGCCGCAACCCAGAATTCCAATTTGTTTACTCAAATCGCAAAGTTTTTATGGTCAATATAGCATCATTTAATACAAAAGGCATGGGGATGCTATTTTTGGGTCTTTTAGGGATGCTGAAATCTGGATGCGTCAACAAATCGTTGGATGCTTCGTATAAGGTAAGTTCTAAAACCGAATCCTTTGGGAATTCGAGTTGTAGTTCTGTAAAATCATTATTGGAAATATAATGAGTAACCAACCTGCTCTTCCTGTTTTCGAGGAAATAAGAGGATAATTCGATTTGGTTCACTTTTGCCTTCGATAAATTGATCGGATTGGTAAATACCTCCAGGCGGTTCACCGTTCTTTTCGGTGTGATGCAAAGTTCAATTACCCGATTTTCTCCTACAACGGTATCCATCACGGTATCGATGTAGGGGATCTCCAGTTGTTTCTTTGGTGCATCTGTTACATAGCTCAAGTTTGTGCGATACTTGCTGGATATGGTCTCTGCCTTCGGCTTTCTTTTGTTTTCGCCTAAAAATTGTCCGTTCCAATCAATCAAAACGTTATCGTACGTTGCCCATAAGGTCGAATCGTTATCTGCATTATAAATATACAGTAGGCTACTGGGTTTTGGTCTTTCTTCGTTAAAATCGGATTGGATATGACTTGTAATTCCAAATGCAAAAAAGAGAAGTAAAAATAAATAGGCCAATCTTCCCTTGCTTTTTAACTGCCCTAAAAGTGGAAGTGCCAATAAAAACAGCAAGGTCGTGAAAAGGGTCGCGGCCACCATCATTTTTAATCCAAGGCCTACGGGAAACATTTTAATGAAAGGTGAATAAATAAGAACTGCGGGCAAGGCCAAAAACAGCATAAGGAACGGATTGGGTTTCTCTTGATCGATGGTTACGAGCAATCCTGCCAACAAGCCGAACAAGGGAACGATAAAAAAACTAGCGCCTTTTAAGTATTGTGCTACCAAGCCGCAAATAATCAACCAAATAAAAATGGGGGCTACCAATAAACTTGGGGTAGGGGTTTTTCGGAATTTATGATAGGTATAAAAGCAGACGAACAAGGAGAACATAACGTACACGGTAATGTAGGTGTGGCCGTTGTAAGTAAATCCGTGGAGCATATCCTTATAACTGGGATACCACCAGGTAATTATGGTCCAGCAAAAATACCCAACTGCCCCGTTCACTATTAAAGTGACCAGAACCGGGACAAAACCTTTTAAAACATCGCTTGTTTTTAAGACTTGTTTTTTGAACCCTGAAAAAAGTAACAGGACAAAGGCAAAAACCGCTATGCCGAAAGTGGGCCAAATCCACTCAAATGGATAGGAAATCAAATTAAAGATGGGGATATTGAAATACACATAATCATCCAGACTCTTTAAACTATCCAGATCGGTACTACTAAAATGTGCGAGCAACGGAATTAAATAACTGCCTTGGTGGGCTAGGGTCTTTCGGTCCAAACGCTCATAATTATCCAGAGCGGTGTGGTAATCAAAATGGTCATCTATAAAAGCAAAGTTGAACCCCTCTATATCACCATCTTCCCTAAAAACAGTAAGGTCAGTATCGTTGGGGAGCATTTTGTAAATGCTATAGGCCAAAGAGTTTGCAACGGGATATTTGGGATTTGCTTTGGTGAACTCCTTGATCAAAGTGCCATTGCCTCGGTTGGTTTCGATAAGCATATAACTGGGTCCGCCACTACCGCGAGCTTCAAAATTTAGGGCCAACCCTACATCTTTTGCCCAAGGGTGCTTATTTACAAAAAGGTCGGCTCCGTTTAGTCCGAGTTCCTCGGCATCGGTAATAAGAATTATAATATCGTTCTCTGGAGTTTTATTGTCGCTCAAAAATGCTCGAATCCCTTCTAAAATGGTGGCAACCCCACTGCCTGCATCACTTGCTCCGTATGAAGAATGGGGACTGCTGTCATAATGTGAGAGAACAAGCAATGCTTTTCCGTTGCCACTACCCTTTATTCTTGCCAAAATATTCGTGGCTTTGCTCAGATTGCCCCAGTCTCCTGCGGTGTATCCCTGTTGTGTGGTGGTTTCCAGACCCATTTTTTTGAGTTCGGAAATAATATAGCTTCTGGCTCTTTGATGACCTGGAAAACCAACGGCATGCGGCTCTTTGGATAATTCTTTTACATGGGCCAAGGCTTTATCTGTGGAAAACGATCCCAACGGGATGTCCTGATGGGTTTTGTACTGGGGCGTCAAGGATCTAAAACTCCAATACACGGCAAGAAAAAGAAGAATTAGGGCAAGGGTCCGGGAAAATTTCATTACAAAGCGTTATTGATAATTTAAAACGTGAATATATGAAAGGTTCTCATCTTTAAGCTTTTAAAATTAGGTTATTCGCTAAAAAAAACTATATTTATTAATCAACTTTAAAATCTAACCTTATGGCAATCAAAAGTTTTCAAGGCATACGGAGCAAGGAGGAGAATAAGAAAAAATACAATGCCCCAATTTTGGTGGAGGACTATATGACCAGTAATTTGATCACATTTTCTCCAGACCAGTCCATTTTGGAAGTGATGGAGACATTTGCCAAGCACCATATTTCCGGTGGGCCCGTGGTGGACAACAATGGTTTTTTGGTAGGAATAATATCCGAGGCGGACTGTATGAAGCAGATATCGGAGAGTAGATATTTTAACCAGCCTATTTTGGATAAAAGTGTTGAACGGTTTATGACCAAAAATGTGGAGACCATTCCACACGACATGTCCATTTTTGATGCGGCGGGTGTTTTTGATCGTCACAATAGGCGTAGATTGCCCGTAATGAAGAACGATATTCTTGTTGGACAGATAAGTCGAAAGGATATTGTGATTGCGGCTCTTAAACTAACGTCCCATAGCTGGAAGTGAGCTATTCCCTTTTAACTATCATAAAAAAATCGTTGTCGAGCGGTAAATATCCAAGATCATATACAAAAAAGTAGGTGCTGCCCTTTTTGGTGGTATATAGGTTGGTTATGTACTCAAAATCAAAACCTTTGTCCAGCAAGCGCATTTTTGTGGTCTTTGTTTTTCCCTCTCGAAGTGTAAAACCATCGAGTATCCGATAGTTTTTGCGCAGTTTGTTATTAATGTTGCGTACCAAGTTCTTGCTGTCTCGGTTGAGACGGTTGTTGTAAGCGTTCCTGCAATGGTCGGAACAGTATTTTTGGTCTATGCGGCCAAGCAATTTTTCTTCGCAGACCAAACAATTTCTTTCGGGCATGTAATAAGATTTAGGCTACCACAATATCATACTTTTTTAATAAACCTATCAAACCCTTCTTACTGAACCGGGTTTTTTTTATTTGGTTAATGGATGGATCTATGCCAAAGTTAAAAGCCGAGCTCAGATCGGCCCCGCTTAGATCTGTGTTTTCGAAAATAGCCTTATCGAGGTCACAATTTGGAAATTTGGCCATTTTTAATTGGGTGTCTGTAAAGTCGGTTTGGTGCAGCCTGCAATCCAGAAACTGGATTTGGGGGAGGTTCATCCCAACAAATGAGGCCACGGACAAATTACAGTTCAAAAACTGTAAGGTCAATAAAAGTTGATTACAGGTCTCAAATTGAACCCCCACCATTTTACAGCCTTTAAAAGTTACACCATTAAAAATGGTATGGGCAATGTTGGCATTGGTAAGATCGCAACCTTCAAAAGTGCAGTCCACAAAATTTTGGTTGTCCAAAAAACCTTTGGAGAACAGGCAGTCCACAAAACGACATTCTTCATAATCGCCTTTGGGCAATTTTGTTTGGGTAAAATCTTGTTTTACGAACTCCTGTTCCAACCAAAAGTTATCTGCCATTACTCCTTGGTCAAGATTATGGCGGGCAGATCCAATGCTTTGAACATTTGGTTGTATGTTCCCATACCATCTACCACAATGGCATTTTTTTCATCTTCATAAGTTTTCCATTGGGCCAAGAGATCTTGTAATCGTTCTTTGGCACCTTGGGTAACTTTGGGCTCTGCTACATCTACAAACCCTTTTAAATGCATAAATTCTGCATTTAGCTGATTTTTAAAATTGATTACATCTTGGAAGGTTTTTTGGTTGGGTTGAATCAACTTTTCTTCCCAAGAGGTGATTCTTTCCAGCAATTTGTCACCATTCTCTAATAATGCCTTGGCGTTTTCATCCTCTTTTAGCAATTCTTTGTACTGCTTTAGCTGACTTTTTGCCTTGCGCATTTGGTTCACTGCATGGTGCATGCTAGCAACGGTTTCATCAATTTTATTGAGTACCGATTGCTGCTCTGCATAATCTGCGGTAGTGCCCGTAACCTTTGGGTCGGCAAGAACCTCGGCGTTGGTTTCCACGGAGCTATCACCAAACGTCAATCGTAAAGTGTATGTGCCAGGTGCTACACGTGCTCCTTTATAATTGCCATAAACAAAAACCTTGTCCACTGCAGGAACAGCTTCCTTGCTAAAATCCCATGTAAAACGGTTGTACCCTTTGGTAGAGGGCAATACATCCGGTTTTGGCGGGCCACCTGGCCAGCTTTTAAAACTTTTATTAGGTTGATTGGTCACTGTTTTAATCACTTTTCCTCCAGACAATACTTCAAGTTTAAGCTCTATCGTGTCCAGCTTTTTGGGTAGATAATAATCGAAAGTGACGCCGGACTTTGGGTTTTGGCCCAATCCTGCAACATTGCTATCGGTACTTCCATTAAAGATACGATAGGATGGTTTTGGACGTACAATTTGAAGCTCGGAAGCTGGGTTGATGCTATGTTGAATCGCTCCCAAATCGTCCAGAATCCAAAAGGAGCGACCGGCGGTGGCAGCTACAAGGTCATTATCGTGAATCACCAAATCATTGATGGGTACCACAGGAAGGTTTAATTGCAATGGTTGCCAATGCGAGCCATTATCCAAAGAAACAAAAAGACCAGTTTCGGTACCAGCATATAGTAACCCTTTTTGCTTTTTGTCCTCACGCACTACCCGGGTAAAGTTGTGCTCGCCATTTATTCCGTTGGTTATTTTGGTCCAGGTTTGCCCATAATCGGATGTTTTAAAAATATAGGAGTTCAAGTCCATGAACTTATAGCGCATCAATGTAATGTATGCTGTTCCTGGGTCGTGCGGGGATACTTCGATGCTATTGATAATACCTTCTTTATTATTGGGAGGGGTAATATTTTCCCAACTTTCACCGCCATTTTTGGTAATATGTACCAATCCATCATCCGAACCGGCATACAAAACCCCTTTTTCATGAGGGGATTCTACCAAGTACATAATGGTATTGTAGTTTTCGCCACCAGCAGCTTCGTTGGTGTATGGGCCACCGCCAGGGCCTTGCTGGTCGGGGTTGTTTCGGGTAAGATCGGGGCTTACTACCTCCCAACTGTTTCCGCCATCGCGGGTTTTAAACACCACGTTTCCTGCGTGATAGATTGTGTTTCTGTCGTGCGGGGAACTGATAATGGGGGCGTTCCAGTTATACCGGAACTTAAAATCTTTAGGAACCTTGCTGAGCCCCAATTCTGGATATTCTTTTATGGATTTTGATTCTCTTGAGGCCTTGACCCATTTTTCGATGATACCTTGGTAGCAGCCACCGTAAACCACTTCTGGATTGTCGGGGTCAAAAGCTAAATAAGCGCTTTCGCAGCCTGCTACGGAATACCAGTCTTTCCAGTCAATACCATAGTCATGGGTTCTACTTGCAATGGAAATGGCAGAGTTGTCCTGCTGTCCGCCATACACGTTGTAGGGAACCAGATTATCGGTTATTACACGATAAAATTGTGCTGTAGCTTGGTTTTGTTGTGTGCTCCAGCTTTTGCCTCCATTGTTGGATACATTTGCGCCTCCGTCGTTCGAGTTCACCATTATTTGGTTGTTTTCGGGGTGTATCCATAGATCATGGTTGTCGCCATGCGGTGTGGAAACGGTAGTGAAGGTTTTTCCACCATCAATGGATTTGGTGACCGGGGCATTCAGTACATATACGATGTTTTCATTCTGTGTATCGGCAAAAATTTCCATGTAGTACCAGGATCGCGCAATATTGATACGATCCTTATTCGTTTGTCTCCATGTTTTACCGGCATCTGTAGTTTTATAGACACCTCCTTTTTCACCCTCGGCTTCGATTACTGCATACACCACCTCGGCATTTGCCCTGGAAACGGAAATTCCTGATTTTCCGAACTCTTTTGGGAGTCCTTTTTCCATTTTTGTCCATGTGTCTCCGCCATCCGTTGATTTATAAAGGCCGGAAGAGGCTCCGCCAGATTCCATCGTCCAAGGATATCTGCGATGTTGCCACATGGCAGCATAAAGAATCAATGGGTTGTTCATGTCCATGCTCAAGGATGACGCTCCGGTATTTGGATCTATGTAGAGCATTTTTTTCCAAGTTTCACCTCCATTGGTAGAGCGATAGATGCCCCTGTCCTCGGAAGGACCATATTGGGCGCCTTGGGCGGCAATAAAAATTATATCTGGGTTTGTAGGATGGATAATTACATCGGAAATGTGGCGTGTATAGTCCAATCCGACATGTTTCCAGGTCTTCCCTGCATCGGTGGATTTGTAAACTCCATCTCCCATGGATGTCATAACACCACGAGCGGCATGTTCGCCCATTCCCGCGACAACCAAATTAGGGTTACTTTCTGCAACAGCAATATCGCCTACGGTTCCGGTTTTCAGAAATCCATCGGAGATGTTCTTCCAATTGAGACCGTCGTCCGTAGTTTTCCAGATACCACCACCAGTGGTTCCCATATAGTAGGTGTAGGGTTGTCCCACTACACCAGTAGATGTAACGCTTCGACCGCCACGAAACGGTCCAATATTACGCCATTTTAGACTAGGGAAAAGGGAGTCGTTGACTACAGTGGAAGGCTGGGTTGATTTTTTGTTTCTTCGTTGTGCATCAACAGGGTAAAGAGCCAATAACATGGCACATAAAAGTAAAGGTTTTAGTTTCACGAGAGTGTTGGATTAGTTAGTCCGTTAAAGATACTAATTCGGCCATTCCAATGAAACTAAAATACTTTACTCTTTTGTAGGGAAATTAATCTTCCTCCATGCTTCCATCGAACTGATCGGCAAGAAGAGGAAATGTGGGCCTATGTTTGGCCGTTAATTGGACAAGGCAAATTTTACATTGACAGTGGTCTCCACATTAATTTTTTCAAAATGGATATCCAAGGGCTGTGCTTGACCCATATCGGCTGATACTGCTTTCATTTCCATCATGGGTGCTTGATTGTACCTAGGATAATAATTTGAGTTATCGGAAATATGGATGGCCATACCTACTTTTTGGCCTAATGGTTGGGTTAAGGCAGCGGCTTTTTGTTTGGCTCTCTTTACTGCTTTGGATTTTAGTTCGAGTTCCAGTTCGTCCATTTTGGAATATTCGGTTTTTTCGATACGGGTATTGGCAATGTCCAATTGCTCCAAGGCCATCATAACATCGCCGAGTTCTTTGCCGGAATAGACTAAAAGAGAATATTGTTTGCTTTTCAGGACTTCTTTTTGACGCAAAAAGTATTTTTTAAAGTTGCTGCCCATATCCTTTATTACCAATTGCTTGGTTAGATCAATGCCCATGGCCTTAAATCGTTTTGCCATTTGGTTTTCTTGTTCCTCTATCGAAACACGTCCCTTGGTATCTTTTTCTTGGATAATTATATTTAGGTATATTCTATCCGGGGTAACCAAAGTGTCCACTCTGGCCTGTGTTTCCAAATAAGGGGTATCCAAAAAGTTTTTGGATTGGGCAAAAATTACAGAAGAGAACAGAACTGAGGCTGCTAAAAAAATCGTTTTTTTCATGATATATTTTTATTAAAGGTATATTACTTTGCCTCTATATTCAAAACACGTGCCGAAGTCTTATGGATAAGACGATTCATAAAAATGTATGGCTTAACTCGATTAACTTGAGTACATTGTGGGTATGAAATTTATTTTGGCACCCGATAAATATAAAGGCTCCCTTACTGGATGGGAATTTTGTGAAATCGTTGCCCGCGGCATAAAAAAAATTTTTCCGGATGCAGAAATAGTTTATCGTCCTTTGGCCGATGGAGGAGATGGTACTATAGATGTAGTTGCGGATTACCTGAAGGCATCAAAAGAGAGCGTTATTGTAAGGGATCCGCTTTTTAGGAGAATTACATCATATTACCTCCTTTCTAAAGATAGACAAACGGCTTTCATCGAAATGTCCGAAGCTTCTGGATATAAATTGTTGAAAAAATCCGAAATGAACTGCATGGACACTACGACCATCGGCACCGGTGAGATGATGGTCGATGCCCTTGAAAAAGGGGCTAAAAACATTGTGTTGGGTATTGGAGGGAGTGCTACCAACGATGGAGGAATGGGTATGGCCAAAGCTCTTGGGTATGTTTTTTTAGATGCAGAGAGCAATGAACTGAAACCTATTGGGCGGAATCTAGGTAAGGTAAGAGAAATCCAAAAAAATAATGTACACTCCAAATTAAAGGGCGCTAAAATCCAAGTTGCTTGTGATGTTAACAACCCATTTTATGGAGAGCACGGAGCAGCCAAGATTTACGGGGCACAAAAAGGGGCAACTGAAGAGGAAATTGTGTTTTTGGACGATGGGTTAAAACATTTTGCAAGGATTTTACAATCTACTTTTAATGTTGATGTTCAGGATATTGAAGGCGCTGGTGCTGCCGGGGGAGTAGGTGGGGGAGCTGTAGTGTTTTTAAATGCTGAACTGGCTTCTGGAGTTGAATTAGTGATGCAAATTGCTGATTTTGAAAAGACGATACAATATGCCGATTGGATAATTACTGGTGAAGGAAAGTTGGATGCCCAAACCTTTGCCGGGAAAACCATTAACGGAGTGGTGAGATCGGCCAAAAAACAGAATGTACTCGTTGCGGCACTCTGTGGTTCGGTAGAGGTGTCGATAGAAGAAATACAGGAAATGGGTCTGGACTATGCAGTATCCATTCTTAATCAAGTAGGGAATTTGGACGATGCCAAGGCAAATTCCAAAGAGAACTTGGAACTGGCCAGCTATAATTTTGCAAATATGCTGAAACTGGGTAAAAGCTAACTTATAGGTCTTTTGCCCATCTTAAATTCCAAAGAAGTTTTTACGGTTTTCCATTCGCTGTTCAAAATGGAAAATACAACGGTATCCCTTAGGTTTCCGGAACCATCTATTCGATGGTTTCTTAAAATACCATCTTGCTTTGCTCCTAGTCGAAGAATGGCATTTCTTGAGGGATGGTTATGAAAGTGCGTCCGAACTTCTACGGCGATACAGTCTAAATTTTCAAATGCGTATTTTAATAAAAGATATTTGGTCTCGGTATTGATTCCTGTGCGCTGCATTTTTTTGGCATACCAAGTTGAGCCAATTTCCAATCGTTTACTTTTTGCATCCAAATTCATGTAACGGGTACTGCCCACAATGGAGTTGGTTTTTTTGTTGATTATGGCAAAGGGCAATGCGGTTCCTTTATCTTGTTCTGCAAGCGCAATATCCAAGTAGGTATCTATAGTCTTGGGGGATGGGACCGAGGTGTACCAAAGTTCCCAAAGCTTGCCGTCCGATGCGGCAAAGGCCAAATCCACTTTTTGTGATTTTTGCAGAGGTACTAGCTTAACCGATTCGCCTTCCAGCTGTGTAGGACGTAACCAAGTTTCCATAGGTTGAATTTTAGCCCAAATATAGGCTTTATACGGGCATATTAAATTGAAAAGGCCGGAGATTATCTCCGGCCCACTCATCAATCAAAAAAACGAAATTAAATTTATTTCGACTCAAATTCTTCGATAATAAAGAAGTTTTTACTTTTCTTATCAACGAGATAATTGTTCTCCAGAATATCGTAGTGCATGGATTTATTACCTACAATAATATCAAAGCCCTTGTCTGTCTGTATTACTTCAAAATCGTTGTTTTGGGTACCCTTATATTTCAATACCATGTAATCATCATAACTATCGTCAGAATCGCTATCGATGGCAACTAGTTTTGTAACATAGGCAGACGATGCTTTTCTGTCTTGGTTTACCATGCCTTTGTCCTTGCTATCCAGTTCCATGGTATATTTTCTTCGTTCCATCACTTTTACACTGTATTGTTTTTCCTTGCCATCTTCCGAAACGGTAAAGGTTTTTAATTGTATGGTCGCTTTCATAACCCCGGAAGTTTTGCTTTGTCCATATCCGGAAAAAGCGGTCAGGGTTGCAATTGATAGTATAGTTAATAGCTTTTTCATAGAATTTTTTAAGGTTAATATTTTGTTTTTAGATGTGCGGTATTCCTTTCTATTTTAAGAAAGAGGTAAACATCCAGTGTCTTTTCTCCAATTCGGTCATGAAACCGGTAATCATGTTTTCGGTGACCACATCGCCAGTTTCAAGGGATGCATTTACCGCATCCAACATGCTATCGTGCAATATTTCGTAATCATGGAGCACTTCCCTTACCATTTCCAATGCGGAAATTTCTTTTTCTTGTTCTTTGATTTTGGAAAGCTCCAATGTTTTCTTAAAAGTAAAATTGCTCTTTACCCCGAACACACGGATTCTCTCCGCAACGATATCGATGTTTTCCTTTACCGTATTGTATTCGTTTTCGAATTCCTCGTGGAGCTCAAAAAAGTCTGGTCCCTCAATGTTCCAGTGAAAATTTCTCAGTTTGTTGTAGAATACCTGATAGTTGGCCAATAAAGTGTTTAGACTGACAACTATTTCGGCAGTCTCTAAATATGTGAATCCTAATTTTTTAAATGTTTTATTTTTTGCCTTAACAGCTTCCATATAATAGATTTTTTATTTGTTTAGTGTAAAAGTACAGGTGATTGTCCGTGAGGATTGATTGTAATCATTTAATTGTTGATCCAATAGGTTTTTGGACCTGGATTGAGAGGTAAACAGGCCTGTTTCTACTTAATTATGAAGATTTTACCAGTAAATATTGATATGGAAATTTTTGTGTAAGTAATATAAAATCAGAATTTTATAAAACTTTAACAAACATTAAGGCCTATTTTGGTTGGATGGTTGGTGCTCATCGGGAACAATGAAGCCTTTTAGGAGAGAGATGTACACCTCTAAGGATATATCGGTGAGATATTCCTTGGTTTCGCTGAATACTTTTTGAGGGTCTTCGTGAACAGAATCTCTTTCTTGAATATATAAGGTTTCGTTGATATCGTATAACTTTTTACAAAGACTGAATCGTTGGATGACTTTGTATTTGTTTATAGTTCTGATGTGCATTGGGGCTATAGACTTGATTGACCATATAAGACACCAAAAAAATAAATAAGTCACTTTTAATTAATTACAACCATTTACATGCGTTTACAAACGAAAGCAATTAATTACAATTCGAATACGATTTTTAAGTGGATATAAGTTTGCCCTGTCGGACCGTAAGAGTTCGATGATTGAATTTTTAAACTTAAATCTTACTATTATGAATTCACTTAGAAACAAAGTACAGTTAATAGGCAACTTGGGAAACGACCCTGAAATCATCATTTTGGAAAACGGAACAAAATTGGCCAAGTTTTCCATAGCAACCAACGAAACTTACAAAAACACCAAAGGTGAAAAAGTAACAGATACACAATGGCACAATTGTGTTGCTTGGGGCAAATTGGCCGAAATATTCGAGGACTTTCTCAGCAAGGGGAAAGAGGTGGCGATAGAAGGCAAGCTCGTAAACCGTTCTTATGAAACCAGTGAAGGTGAGAAACGATACATTACGGAAATAAAATGCAACGAGTTATTGATGTTGGGCAAGTAAGTAAAGCAGCCTATCAGCGACAAAAAATACGAGAATAACGATTTTTTTGGCTTTTACATTAGGGTAAATGTATATTAAGTTGTTATAGAGGCAAACGCCAGAACTTTAGATAATGAACGAGATATTTAGAAAAACTCTGACAGATGAGATTAAAAGTTCACATCACGGTAATTTTAACTCTAGGGCTGGCGACCATTGCTTCGGCACAAGAAAGTGACGCTTCTTTTTATGAAAAACAAGCCCGAAAAGACGCACATCAAGAACAAACCATCATATTTTCCAGTACAGAAGATGAAAAAGATTTTTGGAAAGATCAAATCAGATATGAAGAAGAGCTAAAGACCAAAAATCTTATTGCGTACCAAGTATATATGAACGAGAAACGGGAAGCTTACTCCAAGCATGCCCATTCTTGTAACAATCAGTGTACGCATAGCGATTATTTCTACGAACAAGCAAGTATATACTTTGCATATAAAAACAACAAAAATTTCTCCAAAGAAGCCATTGGGGCAATCGTTCAAGTAGCTTCTCCACGAATTTTTTGATTGTACATTTTAGTTGGTTAATAAGTAAACGCCCCGAAAGTTGGGGCGTTTTTAATACAAGTAAATCTTAGACTGTAACTATATAGCTTAGCTCAACATTCAATGGAGTATGCACGAATACTGTATTTATGTAGGAGAAATATTTTTTAGGAACTTTTAGTTATGTAGAAGGGTAAAACTATCTAAGCAACTTTTTTCAGAAGATCAAAACAAGGGCATTTTTTACAGCGCTTGCTCTCACTCTTTTTATATTTTTTACAACACTTGGATTTTACTTTACCCGTTGGCGGTAATTCTCTGAGCTGCGCTTTTTTGAATTTCTTTTTGTCCTTTTTCTTTCCCATAGATAGAAACAAAATACGCGGACAAAAGTAATTATTTTAAATAAATCTAAATAAAATTTAACAATATTTCGTTTACAACAATCTAAAAGTTAACGGAAACACCAAGAGTATTGGGTCCAAAAGAAAGATTCCAGCTTACATCTTTTGGCTTTTTGTTATTGTACTTTTCATCGTATTTGGAATCAAGATAACGATCAATGGATTCTACAATAAAAATGCTCAGTACGGTACTAAAAGCTACATCGGAGACCCAATGGAAGTCATCCATTACACGTACTAGTCCAGGAATCATACCGATGGTGTATAACCCTCCTTTTATCCATGGACTTTTAAATTGCTTGGCAATGGCATAAGCGTTGCTAAATGCAAGCATGGCATGACCGGAAGGAAATGAATCATAATTATACACCCTATCCAAATGCAGAGGATCGAATGTTGCCGATCCCTTACCACTTTTAGGTCGAGCCCTACCAATAATACGTTTGCTCACCTGCTGAAAAAAACCTCCAGCAGTAGCGGAAGAGATTAAAAGTACCCCGGTTCTGCGAAGCTTTTCATTCTTGGTAAATAGTCCGGCAAGATAAACACCTCCCGTTAACATATAATTGTTTTCCGGACTACCATATTCATGGCCATAATCCATAACAAAATCGGGGATATCCTGTGCAAAACCATTTTTCCATTTGTTAAGTTCATCATCAACCGTAAACAGTAACAAAGTACCTCCCGTTAGATAGCCAAAATTGGCCCAGTCGTTACCTTTCCAGTGCAGTGGACGTGAATATGCGTAGCCAACACCGCCAAACATATTACCAATGTCATATGTGAAGTTGTTCCAAAGGTTCTTCTCTTTTTTTGGCTGAAGTTCTTGACCGGATAAAGTGGTTGCGAATAGAACTAGGAAAAGGAACTTTAGAGGCTTCATGATGATGGATTTACGCTATCTCAAAAATAATTATAAATATCTTGTGCCAACCGAAAAGTGTTGGCATGTGCCTCAACAATGGTCTTAATATCTGGAGAATAACCTCCGCCCATGCTGCACTGAACCGGAATATTTGCATCAAAGCAAGTTTCGATCACAAATCGGTCCCGCTCCTTGCACCCTTCAGAAGTCAAGGATAAAGTACCCAATTTATCGGAATCCAATACGTCCACACCACAGAGATAGAAAATAAAGTCAGGCTGTACTTGTTTCAATAGCTCTGGCAATGTTTTTTTTAGTAGGGAAAGATATTCACGGTCGGTAGTCCCTTTTTCAAGGGCAATGTCCAAGTCCGATTTCTCCTTTTTAAAGGGGTAATTACCTTTCCCGTGCATCGAAAAAGTAAATACAGAATGGTCTGTCTTAAAAATTTCAGCTGTCCCGTTGCCTTGGTGCACATCCAAGTCAACAATCAGAATCTTTTTTGCCAGATTGTTTTGTAGCAGGTAACGCGCTCCGATTGCTTGATCATTGAGCATACAAAAAGCTTCGCCTCTATCGGAATAAGCATGGTGTGTTCCGCCTGCAATATTCATGGCAATACCATATTCCAATGCAAATCCACATCCTTTTATGGTGCCATCAGCAATGATCCGCTCCCGCAGAACAAGTTCATTGCTAAGTGGGAAACCAATTTTACGGGCAGCACTTTTAGATAGGTTTAAGCCCATTAGATCATTGTAGTATGTTTCGTTGTGGACAGCTAAAATATGATGGTCCTTTGGTAACGAGGGTTCAAAAAAATTCTCCTCGGTACAAGTGCCTTCATACAATAATTGTTGTGGCAACAAATCATACTTGATCATTGGAAAACGATGTTTCTCGGGCAATGGATGTTTGTAAATGGAGTGGTAAGCTATTTTTAGCATTTAAGCATCCTTTTTGTGCAATGCCAGTTGGATCCGTTTTCTTGGTACATCTACATCCAATACCTTAACTACAACTTGCTGGTGAAGGCTTACATGTTCGTTTACATCTTTCACAAAAGTATCGGCAAGATTGGAAATATGAATCAATCCACTTTCTTTGATGCCGATATCCACAAAGCATCCAAAATTGGTAATGTTGTTTACAATTCCGGGCAATAGTTGGCCCTGCCGCAAGTCGGTGATCTCCCTCACGTTTTGATTAAATGTGAAGACCTTTGCTTTCTCCCTAAGATCTAACCCCGGCTTTTCCAGCTCCTTCACAATATCTTCCAGGGTAGGCATCCCGATCGTATCTGTACAATAGGATTTTAGATCGATGTCCTTAAGAGCAGATTTGTTTCCAACAATTTCTCTGAGGGAAATGCCCCGATCTTTGGCCATTTTCGAGACCAAACTGTAGCTTTCGGGGTGAACGGAGGAATCATCCAAAGGATTATCACCATTTTTGATGCGTAAAAACCCGGCACTTTGTTCAAAGGCCTTACCACCCAAACGAGCCACTTTTTTGATGTCCTCTCTATTTTTAAAGCCCCCGTTCTCGTTACGGTGGGCAACAATGTTCTCTGCGAGTTTAGGTCCAATGCCCGATACATAACTCAATAGCGGTACACTTGCAGTGTTAATATTTACACCAACCGAGTTTACACAACTTTCCACAACCGTGTCCAAAGATGTTTTTAATTGGGTCTGGTCCACATCGTGTTGGTATTGTCCGACCCCAATGGATTTGGCGTCTATTTTTACCAATTCGGCCAAAGGATCGGCCAATCGTCTGCCAATGGAAACTGCACCTCTCACGGTAACATCGTAATTTGGGAATTCCTCACGGGCAATTTTGGAAGCAGAATAAATAGACGCACCTGCTTCGCTCACCACAAATACTTCGATGGGTTTTTTAAAGGCAATGCGTTTTACCAATTGCTCGGTTTCGCGGGAAGCGGTTCCGTTGCCAATGGCAATGGCCTCTATTTTATAGGCGTCCACTAAAGAACTTATTTTTTTAATGGCTCCAGAACTGTCCCGTTGTGGAGGGTGGGGATAAATAGTTTCGTTGTGCTTTAGGTCGCCCTGTTCATCCAAACAGACTACTTTACAACCTGTTCTAAAACCAGGGTCAATAGCTAAGATCCGCTTTTCACCAAGAGGGGCACCGAGCAATAACTGTTTCAAGTTTTTGGAGAACACTTGTATCGCAGAAGCATCGGCTTTTTCCTTGGCGATTTTTAAAAGTTCGTTGGATAGAGAGGGGAACAAAAGTCTTTTGTAGGCATCTGCAATGGCCATTTCAATCTGTTCGGCACATGTATTATTGGTCTTTATTACCCGTCTTTCTATGTTTTCCAGTGCCCTTTCATTATCTATTTCGATTTTTATTCGGATAAAGCCTTCCTTTTCGGCGCGCATAATGGCCAAAAACCGGTGCGATGGACATCGGTTCAACGGTTCGCTCCAATCAAAATAGTCACGGAATTTTTGTGCTTGTTCATCATCCTTTTTGGTCTTTACTACTTTGGTGGTAATCAGTGCATAACGTTCCAACTGACCTCGCAATTGATTTCTTATATCGGTACGCTCATTGATCCATTCGGCAATAATATGTCTAGCACCTTCTAAGGCGTCATCCTCATTGGCAACCTCCTTATTAAGATATTTGGAAGCAATGAATTCGATTTCATCGCTGCGCTGCGCCATTATAATTTTTGCCAAAGGTTCCAGTCCATTTTTACGGGCGGTCTCGGCCTTTGTCTTTTTACTTTTTTTGAAAGGCAAATACAGGTCTTCCAGACTTGTCGGGTCCTCGCTCTCTAAAAACTTTGACCTTAGTTCCGGTGTAAGCGCTCCCTGCTCCTCAACAGCTTTTATAATGGCTGCTTTTCTCTTTTCCAGTGTTTCGAACTGGTTTTTGAACTCTACAATGGAGCCGATTTGGACTTCATCTAGATTGCCCGTGAGCTCCTTTCTGTAACGAGAAATAAATGGAACTGTACAATCTTGGTTTAAAAGGGCCACAGTGTTTTCCACACTCTTTTCTGGCAGATTGGTATAGCGGACAATATAGGGGACTAGTTGCATAATGTTTGTTTAGTAGTTGTCACTTCGAGCGCAGTCGAGAAGTCTTACTATCCAAAATTTTTTAAAGTGGGTCTCGACTGCGCTCGACCGGACAGTTTCTAGGATATAAATTAACTTATAACTTCTCCATTGTTAACCCCATCCTCATCAGGATTAATAAAAACCAATTTCCCATCTTTGTTCTCCGTCATCAAAATCATCCCTTGGCTTTCCACACCACGTAGCTTTCTTGGGGCCAAGTTCACCAAAACGGTCACTTTTTTGCCTACAATATCTTCCGGCTTAAAGCTTTTGGCAATGCCCGATACAATAGTTCGCGTATCTAGGCCGGTATTCACCTTTAACACCAATAGTTTGTCAGCTTTTGGCATTTTTTCAGCTTCGATAATGGTTCCGACTCGCATATCCAATTTAGAGAAATCATCGTAAGTGATAGTGTCTTTTTGTGGAGTTACTTCCTTGTCCATTGCACTTGTGCTGAGCGTAGTCGAAGCATTGATTTTTTTAGTGGCTTCCAATTTCTGTAGTTGATGTTCAATTTCGGCATCCTCAATTTTTCTGAAGAGCAGTTCGCTTTTGTTGATGGTGTGTCCAGCAGGAAGCAATGTATCTTCAGAAGCTACACTTTCCCATGAAGTCTCGACTGCGCTGGACTTGATATTAAGTATGCCTTTCAATTTTTCAGAAGTAAACGGCAAAAATGGTTCACTCAAAATAGCCAATCCTGTGGCAATCTGAAGAGCTACGTACATAATGGTCTTGACCCGTTCCTCGTCGGTTTTGATCAACTTCCATGGTTCGGCGTCTGCCAAATATTTATTGCCTAAACGTGCCAAGTTCATCAACTCTTGACTGCCTTCACGGAAACGATAGCGTTCCAGTGAGCTGGAGAGCAGTTTCGGATACCCTTTTAGGGCGTTCAAGGTTTCCACATCGGTTTCGGTAAGTTCCCCGGGAGCTGGAATGGTACCATCATAATATTTATGGGTCAAAACGGCTACACGGTTTACAAAATTGCCAAAAATAGCTACCAGTTCGTTGTTGTTTCTGGCCTGAAAATCTTTCCAAGTAAAATCATTGTCCTTGGTTTCCGGGGCGTTTGCGGTTAAGGTATAGCGTAGAACATCTTGCATATCCGGAAATTCCTCCAAATATTCGTGCAACCAGACGGCCCAATTTTTAGAGGTGGACAGCTTATTCCCTTCCAAGTTCAGGAATTCGTTGGCGGGCACATTTTCCGGCAGAATATAATCGCCATTGGCTTGTAACATACTTGGGAAGATGATGCAATGGAACACAATGTTGTCCTTGCCTATAAAGTGAACCAATTTGGTGTTTTCGTCCTTCCAATAAGGTTCCCAATCCTTGCCTTCGCGCTCGGCCCACTCTTTGGTAGATGAAATATAGCCGATAGGGGCATCGAACCAAACATAAAGTACTTTGCCTTCGCCTCCATCAACAGGAACAGGTATTCCCCAATCCAGATCACGGGTTACGGCCCTTGGTTTTAAGCCTTCGTCTATCCAAGATTTGCATTGTCCATAAACGTTGGGTTTCCAGTCAGATTTGTGACCTTCCAAAATCCAATTTTTCAAGAAACCCTCATATCGGTCCAAAGGCAAAAACCAATGCTTGGTCTTTTTTAGAGTTGGAACCGTTCCTGTGATGGTCGATTTTGGGTCGATCAAATCCGTGGCATTGAGAGATGATCCACAATTTTCGCATTGATCGCCATAGGCTTCGTGGTGACCGCATCGAGGACAGGTTCCGATAACAAATCTATCGGCCAAAAACTGTTTGGCCTCATCATCGTACAATTGTTCGGTTTCTTCTTCTATAAAATCACCTTGCTCGTACATTTTTTTGAAGAATTCCGAAGCGGTTTTATGATGGATCTCTGCGGAAGTTCTGGAATAGTTGTCAAACGAAATTCCAAAATCAGCAAAAGATTTTTTAATGATACCGTGGTATTTATCAATAATTTCTTTGGGGGTAACACCTTCTTTTTTGGCCTTCATGGAAATGGCTACACCATGCTCGTCGCTACCGCAAACAAAGGCCACATCGTTGCCTTTTAATCGCAAATAACGAGAGTAAATATCCGCGGGAACATAGACGCCGGCCAAGTGCCCAATATGAATGGGGCCATTGGTGTAGGGCAGTGCGGCAGTAATGGTGTATCTGGAAGGTGATGTATTCTGAGCCATGTAAAATTCTAATTAGGCCCCAAAAATACTGATTTTAACGGGATAGACATAAAAAAGGAACCTCCCGAAAATGCTACCCTATTTGGGGTGAGGGGTGCATTCCCGAAAGGTTCCGAAAAAATAGATAACAAAGTGTCCCGCTTCTTTAGGTAATCATTACTGATTTACTCATTTTTTTATCTCCTACAGAAATTCTATAAATATATTTTCCTGTGGATAAACTATCGCGCATGCGCTCACGAATGTTTATATCCACGGCGCCTTCCATTAGCATTTCATTGAATAGGGTCCCTACGCGTTGTCCCAAAATATTAAAGAGTTCAATGTCCACATGGGCGGATATTGGCATTTCCAAATGGATATACGGGTCTCTTGGCGATGTAGCAGGATATATAGCGGCATGTTCTATGGTATCCAATATATCGATATTAGGATCCATTGGGTCTTGCCCGGGTGGAGTTTCGGGTAAAATTGGTGGATCGTTGTCCATGGCAATATCCTCCAAAGTTTCACCACTACAATTAAATCCTAGATCAATAGCTCGATAGGGGTGGCCCAAAAGATGTTGTTCCACTAAATTTCTGGGAACGCATAGCCATTCAGCCAATACGGTTCCATATAAATCCCTAAAGTCCATGGTATATTCCAAATTTCCTCGATTGTTGGGCTCATCTAATGATGGATGGTCGCCCACAAAGGCACTTCCGTTCAATCCAGAGCCAAAAAACAGAGTAGGAGCGGCTTTTCCGTGATCGGTACCGTTGGAACCATTTTCAAAAATTCGTCGTCCGAATTCTGAGAAGGTCATGCTCAATACCTTATCGTCCTGTTGTGTAAAAGCAAGGTCCTCATAAAAATTGTTGATGGCCACGGAAAGGTTGGACATTAAGCGTTCATGAACTTCGGGCTGATTACCGTGGGTATCAAAACCTCCCATGGAGATCATATATACTTTGGTCCCTAAATTTCCCTTGATCAAACGGGCCAACAAGGCCAATTGTCTTGCAAAACCATTGTCTTGGTACTCCACTTGGTTTTGCCCAGCCATATAGGCATCGTGAATAGTGCCGGCATACTCGTATGTGGTATTGGCCACTCCACGTAAAAACCTAAGTTGGTCGCCGTACATACAGTCATCAAAAGGAGCATTTTCAATATCGTAAAAGGTACCGGTCTCTGCGATTTGTTCCAGCTGATCTACATTGTTGGTCACAAAAGCGTAATTGGTTTCCTCTCCCTGAAACACCAAGTTGGCCAAGTTTCCAATCTGAATGGCAGCTGGTGCTGGTGGTGGCGAAATCAGATAATCGGGATACAATTGTTCAAAATGTCTGCCCATCCATCCTGTATTTTCACCGGAAAAACCAGTAGTGGTCAAGTCGGTGTTGGCAAAAATATCGGAACCTGTAAAGTGGGATAGACTTTGGTTTTGGTAGCCTACGCCGTGCACTGCTTTAAACTGTCCGTCTCCCCAAAGGGATTCTAGTGCACTCATGTATGTGGGCACCCCAAAATCGTCGGTAAGTTTTAAGACCTTACTTTCTGGGATATAAATATTGGGCCTTGCATTTGCATAAGTATCATATTGTTGAACGGGAATTACGGTACTAAGGCCATCGTTTCCTCCAGATAACCGAATCAGGATCAAAATATTGTCGGTTTCCGCTGCAGCAACAGCGGCAGTCAACGGTGATGGCGCCGAGGCAGAGATAAAATGGCTGCCCAAAAAAATGGACCCTGAACCTGCAATCCCTAAAGCTTGTAAAAAGGAACGACGGCTCCATTTGGTATGCTCCATATCGTGGCCTTCATGTTCCAAGCCTTTGTATGGAGATGTATCGTGGTTGTGGTGATTATCGCACATGGGTTGAGGTTATTTAAGTTGAAACTCGGGCTCGCGAGATAGGTGACGTAATAAAAGATAAACTTGCGATGGTCCAGTTTCCCACCCAAGTAAAGTCCATGAAGGAGTTGTGCCTCCTTCATAATAATTAATGTCCACATCGCTCCTAAATGCGAGATATGCTCTATCGTAGTCAGCATTGGTCAGCAACCCTTTGGGTAAAAATTTATCGATGATGGGTCTGGCCACTTCGTCGGGGTTGTTACTTGTGAGCCCAGCATTACCAGAAAGCGATAGACCTAAATCCCTGAATTGTCCGGGATTGTTTTGATAAAATCGTTGTAAGAGCATCTCAACGGTCAACCATCTTCCAATAATAAAGTTGGTGTTTATCCATGTTCGGTCGCGCTGCCAGCCCTCTACCTCGGGTGGTTGAAAAAAGCGTTGTCCGATCAAGGAGCAGGCATCGATCATGTTTATAACGGTTCCATCGTCATAGGTGAATCCTGTTTCCTTTAAGAGGTTAAAGTAAAGGTCGGCCGGACTTTTTATGATTACACCTATTGCTGTTTCGTCGAAAAAATGCTGGCTTTTAAAGAGTTGACGTAGCACAGGGGCAATTTCAAAACCACTATTTATAAAGGTCTGTGCCAAACCATCAATAATTTGTGGAGCGATTCCTCCATCATCTCCGGTTGAATCGGGGTGGATAAAAAATTCGTAAAGTTTTTTACAGATAAACCAACCGATCTCGTTAGGTCTTTGGTTAAATAGGATGTCGATTACATCATCGTAATCCCAGTTTCCTGTTTGTCCGAATATGGTCTTGTTCTCTGTATTGAACTCCGAAGGGTCGAACGTAACTTGGGTACATCCTTCCTCACCTCTTTCGGTATAACCGGACAAAGCCTTGGAGGTTTCTATTATATCTTCTTCGGTGTAATTATTTCCTTCTCCCAAAGTAAAAAGCTCATAAAGCTCACGGGCATAGTTCTCGTTCGGATTGTTCCCTCGGTTTCTTACACCGTCCAAATAATAGAGCATGGCACTGGTTAGACCAACTTCACTGGTGAAGGTTTTAAAATTGCCCAAGGCATTTCGTTGTAAACAGTTGATGTAGTAATAAAGAAACTGTGGACAATCATAAGTTTCCAATTGTGTCACAAAGTGATTGCTCCAAAAGAAACTCAATCTATCGAGCAGTTCATTGTTCACCATGGCGTTTCCGTAGGCTGTGGTAAGCTCTTCAATATGGGCTCTACGCATTTGCCTTGCCAAATCGTCATCATTTGGGTAATTGGCATTGTTCCAATCGGCCCATTGGGGGGCGGGGAGCGGAAGAACGGCAAGTGCTTGGTTTACCAAGGTATCTACTAGAGAGCTGGCCGATTCTCCAACAGCAGCAGAAATGGTTTGTACTGAGGCACTAAAACCTAACCTTCGGTACAAGTGGGCCGCACGCAATTCATCCAATGGAGTATTGTACGGCGCCAAAGTTGAGGAATTACAATTGATAAAGTATTCCATAGCAATGTCTGGCGTTAAATAAGTACATAGTTTTGGGGCAACTATATGTTTATGCTAATGTTGGGTGTGGTTCAATTGAGCCAACAAATTACAATCTTAACGTTCTAATGTCCATGAACGACCAAATTTTTCGACGAAATGCACAAAAAAATTAGATCTTTATAAAATATATGGCCCATCACAACACATTTGGAAAGCTCGGCGAGCAAAAAGCGGTTGCTTTTTTAGAGAGTAAGGGATACAAAATATGTCATCGTAACTACCGGTATCTCAATGCTGAAATCGACATTGTGGCCGAAAAGGAAGGGATTTTGGCCATAGTAGAGGTGAAGTCCCGAAATACTAGGTTTTTGGAAGATATTTCCACGGTGATATCCTCTAAAAAAATTAAACTTTTGACCATGGCGGCAAATCATTTTATCGAAAAAAACAATATAGATGTTGAGGTTAGATTTGATGTGATTACGGTGGTAAAAAAGGGTCAGGAGTTTGAAATAGAACACTTTGTAGATGCGTTCTATCATTTTTAACCATTTGTTTGTTTTATAACAATGTGTTATTTTTGGATAAATTCTCGCCGAAAATGAAAACAATATCTGCCGTAGTTGAGCACTACATAAAGAAAAAGCCTTTTTTGCAAACTGCTTTGGCACAAGGGATTATAAACCTAACTTCCCTGTCTAGGCAAATAAAGCCAGAGATTGCCGAAGAACTCGGTAAAGATGTAAAAGATGGCGCTATTGTAATGGCACTTAAACGCCTTTCGGATGATCTGGAGTTTAGGGCAACCCACAAGATTGTAAAAGTGCTCAAAAATATTGGTGAAATTACCGTTAGGTCCAATTTGTCCGATTACACTTTCCTGGCCTCCGATACTATTTTGCAACAACAGGCTAGATTACTGGAAGAGGTAAACGCTAATCAAGATGTATTTTATACCTCCTCTCGGGGGGTGAACGAAATCAATATTGTTATCAGTAATGTGATGGACAGTGTTGTGGAGAAGTACTTTAAAATGGAGCGGTGTACCCAAAAGGCGGAGGGGCTCTCTTCCATTACCGTAAAACTACCTTCCGATAACGTAGCGGTACCAGGTATTTATTACTTTATCTTTCAACGATTGGCATGGGAGGGCATTATACTTTATGAAGTGATTTCTACTACAAACGAGTTCACGATTTTGGTGAACGAAGAACAAGTAGATGTTGCCTTTAAGACCATTAAGGATCTAAAATCATTATAACCTGAGATAACTTTTAGTGGCCTAAACTAAAATAGGTTCTTCTTCGTTTTAGAAAAAGACACTTTTTGGAAAAATGACCAAGAAAAGGATTCTTTATGGTTTTCTGGGCCTAATTGTACTGTACTTGTGCTATTTGGTCTATATTTTTGTGCTATCCCCCAAAACAAATCTTCAATCCATTTACCTTATCCCAAAGGATGCGGTTTTCGTTATTGAATCGGAACGGCCTGTGGAGGGTTGGGAGCAGATCAGTAAAAGTAAAGCTTGGCACCACCTTAAAAAGAACGACTACTTTTCCGAACTCACGGAAAGCATCCAAAGGGTAGATACAGTTTTTAACAACAATCATAAACTATTCGAGTTTTTTGATGATCGCTCCCTGTTTATTTCCATTCATATGACTTCTCCCAAGGACTATGGGATTTTTTATGTACTCGATTTAAAACGGATTGCCAAATTACAATTGCTCAAAACCTATTTGAATACTTTGCTGGACGATGGTTATGTGCTGAGCAAACGTACCTATCACGAACACGAGATCTTGGAAGTGCACGATCGGGAGAGCAAGGAGACCATGTATTTGTCCTTTATCAAAAATCAATTGGTAGCCTCCTATACCCACACCTTGGTGGAAGCTTCCATAGATCAGTATGCGGAGCCAGTATTGGGCCGCAACCTCAACTTTTTGGAGATCAATCAAAAAGTAGGGCACGAGGACTTGTTCCGATTATATGTGCAATATCATTTTTTTGACGATTACATTAAAATGTATTCGGATCAGCCTTCCAACTGGGTAAAACGCGTAAGCGAAAACTTTTTGTTTTCCGGATTCTATTTTGATTTGGACAAGAACAGCACACTTACTGCCAACGGATACACCAACATTAGCGCAGTTAACGAGTATTATCTGGAAGCACTTCAAAAATCGGGAAAAGCAAAACGTTCCATTCCCGAAGTGGCGCCTAACAGCACAGCACTTTATGTAAGTTATGGGTTTGATAGCTTTTCCGAATTCTACAAAAATTTTGAAAAAGTCCAACAAAGTGACCCCGAACAATTTGAAAGCTATCAAGAAGGCATTACCAAAGTAGAGAAGTTTCTAAAAATTGATGTAAAGGAGAATTTTGTGAGTTGGATAGGGAACGAAATCGCCGTGCTTCAAATCCAATCCCACATTACCAAAGGTAAAAACGATGTTGCGCTCGTCCTCAAAGCGAATAATGCCGAGGATGCCAAGACCAATTTGAATTTTGTGGTGGAACAGATCCGTAAAAAGACACCCGTAAAGTTTAAAGCGGTAAATTATAAGGATTACGAAATAAATTTCTTGTCCATCAAAGGTTTCTTTAAGATGTTGTTGGGCGGCAGGTTCGATGAATTCGATAAGCCTTATTTTACCCAAATAGATGATTATGTAATCTTTAGTGATAATCCAAACACCCTAAAGGGTATAATTGATAAGGTATCGGAGGGTGATATCCTTGCGAGTTCGGAGGAGTTCAAGAATTTTGATGAAAAATTTGATTCAGAATCCACAGTGTTCGTTTACAGTAATGTGCCTTTGCTGTTTGATAACATGTATGCCTTGGCAGATGCGCCGACCAAACAGAAAATGTACAAGAACAAGGATTTTATTATTTGCTTCCCTCAAGTAGGATTGCAATTGACCCCAGAAGATGATTTGTTCGAAAGTCGTTTGGTGCTCAACTATAAGGATGTGGAAGAAGTAAAGAAAGCGACCAATCCGTCAAAAAACATTAACACAACGACTCCGAAAAATCAAAATATAACATCAACCGAGATAACCGATGCCGTTTTTAATCTTAAACCTATTTACCCGAACGACTTAAATGCGAAGTCGTTCACCAAAAAATACGCCAACGGGGACGTCAGGTTTCAAGTAGAACTTAAGGATGGATTAAAACACGGTCGTTACGAAGCGTTTTATCCAAACGGTATCCGAAAAATACGAGGTCGCTTTAGGGATGATGAGCAGGTGGGCACATGGCGGTATTACAATGAAGATGGGGAGCAAGTCCATAAAAAACGGTTCTAGATTTCTCGTCGCATTGCTCCATCGAAATGACTTTGGGGCACCCTATGTCATTTCGAACGAATGTGAGAAATCTAATTTGTTGTTCCGAGCTGCTACCTTAGCGAAGTCGAAGGAGAGTGAAGAATCCCTATAAATATCTCATTGGTTGGTTGGAGCAATTCCCAACAATTGTTACCTTTCTTGTCCAATCCAAACCTCTGTAAAATGAAAAACAGCATAGTTGCGGTTATACTTCTTGCCGCATTTACCACTACTTTTAATGTCAACTCCCAACAAATCAATTTTCCAAAACGCTACGAAACTTGGAAAACAGCAGAAAAGGGTCAATTCAAGTTCAACAAAACAGTGCTGGACAAAGCAGTGGGGTTTGCTAATGCCAATGAATATTCAGGGTCTAGGGATTTAAGGGTTGCTATTTTGGAAGGCTTTAAGCACGAACCTTTTCATCAAATACTGGGTCCGACCAAAAAGCGCGGAGGCCCAGCTGGTATGGTTATGAAGAACGGCTATGTTTTGGCCTCTTGGGGCGATACCAAACGTGTTGATATGACCTTTAGTGTAACCAAGAGTTTTTTGTCCACCGTTGCCGGATTGGCCAAAGACCGTGGATTGATCCAAGATACCAAGGATAAGGTAGGCAATTACATTTGGGATGGCACTTTTGCTGGTGAGCATAATTCCAAAATAACATGGGAACATTTACTACAACAAAATTCCGATTGGTCGGGTGAGCTTTGGGGCGGTAAAGACTGGGCAGACCGTCCACCAAGTGAAGGTGGTCTGGACGATTGGAAGTTTAGAACCTTAAACGAACCGGGCAAAGTAATGGAATATAATGATGTTAGGGTGAATGTACTTGCCTATTCATTGACCCATGTATGGAGAAAGCCCGTTCCCATGGTGCTCAAAGAAGAGCTAATGGATAAAATCGGAGCTACTACGTCTTGGAGATGGTTCGGTTACGAAAATGCTTGGACCGTTATTGATGGTATAAAAATGAAATCCGTGACCGGAGGCGGACATTCAGGAGCGGGACTTTTTATTTCTACAGAAGATATGGCCCGTTTTGGAACCTTGTTCTTGAACAATGGTAAATGGGAAGATGAGCAAATCATCAGTGAGGATTGGATCAAGGAAGCGACTACGCCTTCTGTACCTAACGTGAATTATGGTTACATGTGGTGGCTGAACCAACAAGGTGGCCGACATTGGGATGGTGTGCCCGAGCATGTGTTCTACGCTGCTGGTTTTGGAGGTAATTTTATTGTGGTAGACCAAAAAAGCGGATTGGTCATCGTGACCCGTTGGTTGGAACCTTCCAAAATAGGAGAATTTGTGAAGCAGGTGTACGAGGCTTTTTAAAGTTGAGTGTTATTCCTTGTGGATGCTGAGCGTAGCCGGAGCATTACACGAAAGCTTTTATCGGTTATAGATTTCTCGTCGCATTGCTCCATCGAAATGACTCTGAAAATATAGTTGTCATTTCGAACTAAGGTGAAAAATCTTATGCTATGCAGAAACATTCTCTTTTTGAGGAGTAAAAGGCTGGAGCATCTTCAACGCTTTTTCTACATTGGTAATTCTGTCGAATGTAAGCAATAAACGGAGTCCATTTCGAGTCTCTTTTTCCTTAAGTTTCACCAATTGTGGATGTGTTTGGGCATATTGAAGCACTTTGGTAAATGCAGGGCTTTGATAAAAACTAGATTGTTGGTCAGCGATAAAATAACCGATAAACTTACCTTTTTTCATGATGACCTTTTCCAGACCAATGTGGGTGGCGATCCATTTAATGCGGACAGAGTTCATTAAATCCACAGCTTGTTCTGGTAATTCTCCGAAGCGATCTACGAGTTGTGCCTCAAATTTTTGCAGACCTTCTTCGTCTTCAATACCATTTAATTGAGTGTACAGGTTCAGTCGCTCGGTAATATTATTGATGTAATCATCAGGGAAAAGCAATTCAAAATCGGTGTCGAGCTGTAATTCTTTTACATAGACCTTTTCCTTATCACCCTCAACTTCTTCATATAACTCCTTGAACTCATTTTCCTTTAGTTCATCAATCGCTTCGGACAGTATTTTTTGGTACGTCTCGAATCCAATTTCATTAATGAAGCCACTCTGCTCACCTCCCAAAAGGTCACCTGCGCCACGGATTTCCAAATCTTTCATGGCAATGTTGAAACCGCTACCTAAATCTGTGAATTGTTCCAACGCTTCGATACGTTTGCGTGCTTCTGGTGTCATCACTTCGTATGGAGGGGTTATAAAGTAACAGAAGGCCTTTTTGTTGCTTCGGCCTACGCGTCCCCGCATTTGGTGAAGGTCGCTCAACCCAAAATTGTTGGCATTGTGAATAAATATGGTGTTCGCATTGGTCACGTCCAATCCACTTTCAATAATGGTGGTTGAAACCAATACATCAAACTCGCCATTCATAAACGAAAGCATTAACGATTCCAGTTTTTTGCCCTCCATTTGTCCATGTCCGATTCCGATTTTCGCATCAGGAACCAAACGTTGGATCATGCCTGCCACTTCCTTAATGTTCTCAATTCGGTTGTGGATAAAGAATACCTGTCCTCCCCGTTGGATTTCGTAAGACACAGCATCTCGGATAATTTCCTCGTTCAATCGAATTACTTGACTCTCGATCGGGTAACGGTTCGGTGGTGGTGTATTGATGACGGAAAGATCCCGGGCAGCCATCAAACTAAATTGAAGCGTTCGTGGTATTGGAGTGGCCGTTAAGGTAAGCACATCCACATTTTCTTTGATGGAACGTAATTTTTCCTTGACCGAAACCCCAAATTTTTGCTCCTCATCTACAATCAACAAGCCTAAATCTTTGAACTGTACATTTTTGTTCACCAGTTGATGGGTGCCGATAATAATATCAACTTTACCAGCGGCCAAGCGCTCCAGAACATCCTTTTTTTCCTTGGCGGTACGGAAACGATTCAGGTAATCCACTGTAACGGGCATTTCTTTCAAGCGTTCCTTGAATGTTCTGCTATGTTGAAATGCCAAAATAGTGGTGGGTACCAAAATAGCCACTTGCTTGCCATTATCCACCGCTTTAAATGCTGCACGTATGGCAACTTCCGTTTTCCCAAAACCTACATCGCCGCAGATTAGGCGATCCATAGGTCGTTCGCTCTCCATGTCCTTCTTTACGTCTTGGGTGCTCTTTTCCTGGTCAGGTGTATCCTCGTAGATGAATGATGCTTCCAGTTCGTGTTGCAGATAGCTGTCGGGAGCATATTGAAAACCTTTTTCCAATCTACGTTTGGCATAAACCTTTATAAGGTCGAAGGCAATCTTTTTAACCCTTGCCTTGGTTTTTTGCTTTAGTTTTTTCCAAGCAGCGGAACCAAGTTTGAAAATCTTTGGAGGCGCACCGTCCTTGCCATTGTATTTGGATATTTTGTGCAGTGAGTGGATACTGACGTAGAGAATATCTCGATCGCCATATATTAATTTGATGGCTTCCTGTTTTTTGCCCTCCACGTCTATTTTTTGTAATCCGCCGAACTTGCCGATACCATGATCAATATGGGTCACATAATCACCAATTTCCAGTTTGTTAAGTTCTTTTAGTGTAATGGCCTGCTTTTTGGCATAGCCATTTTTTAGATGGAACTTATGGTAACGTTCAAAAATTTGATGGTCGGTATAGCAAGCAATCTTCAAATCTTGATCAACAAAACCTTGGAACAACGGAAATATTATAGTTTGATAATGGACAGTTTGGTCAACTTCATCAAAAATATCATGAAAACGTTTGGCCTGTTGTTCGGTAGAACAGAAAATATAGTTGTTGAAACCTGCATCTCGATTGGCGTTGAGATTTTCAATGAGCAGGTCGAACTTTTTATTGAAGGAGGGTTGTGGTTTGGTATGAAAGACGATTTCGTCACTTCGACTTCGCTCAGTGACCGTGTTGTCTGAACTTTGTGGGCTGAGCGGAGCCGAAGCTCCAATCTCAATACATAAATATTCCTGCAACTGCTCTTTCAGCAAAGCTGAATCCAAAAAAAGCTCTTTAGGTTGAGCGTGTTTGATATCCTTGCTCAACTTAGCAAAACTTTCTTCCGCTTTTTCAAAAAAGGAATCGATCCGGTCGTAGATCAAAGCAGGGTTCTTCGCAAAGACCACCGTGTAGGCTGAAATATATTTTAAGAAACTTTCCCGTATTTCCTCAGTGAACTTATTTTCCACATTCGGAATAATAGAGATTTTCTTCACTTTGTCCGTTGAAAGCTGTGTTTCCACATCAAAAGTTCGGATACTGTCCACTTCATCTCCAAAAAACTCGATACGGTAGGGTTCGTCGTGCGAGAATGAAAATACATCCACAATACCTCCTCGAACCGAAAACTCTCCGGGTTCAGTAACAAAATCAACTCTTTTAAACTGATACTCAAAAAGCACTTCGTTTAAAAAATCCAACGAAATCTCATCTCCAATTTTGATCTTTTGGGTGTTCTTGTCCAGCTCCTTCCGCGTAACGACCTTTTCAAAAAGGGCATCGGGATAGGTGACGATGATGGCCGGCTTTTTTCTGGAGTTGATTCGGTTGAGCACTTCGGCGCGGAGCAATACGTTCGCATTGTCCGTTTCCTCTATTTGATAGGGCCTTCGGTAGCTGCCTGGATAAAAAAGCACATCTTTTTCTCCCAAGAGTTGCTCCAAATCATTCAAATGATAGGCCGCTTCCTCTTTATCGTTCAAAATCAACAAAAATGGAGATTCAGTTGACTTGAAAGCTTCCGAAAGGACAAAGGATAACGAGGAACCCACTAGCCCTTTTAAATTGATTTTTCGTGAAGATCCTAAAGGGTTGTCTTGAGTTTGGGAAATAGTATCCCTCAGTTTCCCGAGTTGGGGAGACTGCTCAAAGAGTTGCGAAATCGGGGTTTTGGTCAATCCAAAAAACTTTGTGGCAAAGATAAACCGCTGAAACTTTTACTAAAAATGTTTTTTTTGGTTTCTTGCCATTTTGTTGTTTGATAATTTTTTGACCCTAATGGCACCAATTACCTCGAATTATTCTTTGCCATTTCGTACTGAGTCGAGAAATCTTGTAATCTATTTACGATGAGATGCTGAATCAAGTTCAGCATAACGTACATTATCTAAACTTTAAAAATACTATCCTCTGCGATGGCATATACTTCATCCGATTTTTTTGGATCAAGGGAGTGGGTTCCCGTGAATTGCCCAAAAGCAGGTAATATCATTTGATTCTCAGATTTAAAAAAGCAGGGCAATTTTAAACGGTCTTTTCCAATTCCTTTGAGTTTAATAGAGGGGTGAACGTGCCCACAAAAGGTAAAATGACTCTCTCGTTCCTCGGGATGATGGGTCAAAAGAAAAGAATCGATAATCAACTCTGGGAATATGGAAATCTTCAGTTTTTCGAATTTTTCTGGAGCAATAATGTCGTGGTTGCCTGTAACCAAAAGTATTTCTGTTGGGGTTTTAGCGACCCAATTCTCGAACAATTCCCATTCCTTGTTGAGCGATGAATGAAAGAGGTCGCCCAAAAAACAGATTTGAAAAGGTTGAAAATCGGACACGATTTTATCCAGTAGTAAAAAGTTTTGGTGAATGGCCTTTCTCGGAACGGCTGCCCCAAACTTTCTAAAGTGGGATACCTTGCCCAAATGCACATCACTGATCAGCAAGAGTGATTTCTCTTCCCAAAATAATCCACCCAAAGGGTGTAGATGAAATTCTTGATTTTGTATTTTAATTTTTTGAATCATTTGTGTCAGATTCTTCAAATGTACTTTAATTGTCATTTCGAACCGAGATAAGCAAGTGTGAGAAATCTATTTTTAGATTTCTCAATCGTCGTTGCACTTCTCATTTCGAAATGACCCCATGGCGTTATGTTGAATTTGTTTCAGTATCTCAAACAGATGCGGTTCTATGCGATGCTTCGACTACGCTCAACATCCGAACGATACTTCTTGCATGCATGTTTTTTGGAAGTTATTTGGTTAATTTATCAACCATTCGCTTAATACGGTCCGCCAATTTTTCGTTAGACAGTTTTTCCCGTAACCGGTCCGTAACAATCGGGAAGGAGAGGGGCGTGGGTTGAGAACACTTTTTCCAAACAATTTCCTGTTGGGCAATGCGCTCCAATGCCAATCGTAAACGACCTTCCTCCAATTGGTGCTCAAAGGTTTCGGTATAGGCTTGTTGATACAGCAAATTATCATCTTCAAAATCTCGGAAAACATCAAATAGCAATTCCGAACTGCTTTGCAGGTGTTTCATTTTGATGCCTTTTTCGGGATAGCCCGTAAAAACCATACCGCTGATAACGGCAATGTCGCGGAACTTTCTACGTGCCATTTCGTTGGAATTCAAGCTTTTTTGTAGGTCGGACAACATGTAATCTGGGGTAAATAGGTTGTTGTCCAGAATTTCCTGAACGTCAATTTCCCGATCGGACAACAATTCAAAACCATAGTCGTTGAAAGCGAGCGAACAGGTAATTGGGTTCAATAAACTAATGCGATATGCCAGCAGACTGCTCATTCCCTCGTGGATGGCCCTTCCTTCAAATGGGTAGAACATATGATGGTAGCCATCACGGGTTTGGAAGGTTTCAATCAAGAATTGATGGGGTTGTGGAACAATACTTTCCTCTCGTTGTTTGGAGAACATTTGTTCTAATGCCTGTATTTCTTGGGATTGTTCTGAAAACTCCAATTTAGCTGTGTAGAGTTCTTGACGCAGCAACTCTGACATTTTTGCGGAAAAACTTAATCGCCCTCCCATCCAACTGGGTACTTTGTTGGTTCTTTTTTGGGAATTGCGAACGTGTGCCGACATTCCTTTGATTCTAATAAACTCCAAATTTCGGCCAGCGAAGGTAAAAACATCGCCCGGGCTCAATTTGGAGATAAAGTACTCTTCAATTGTTCCAATATATCCTCCCTTTTGATAACGAACAGAAATAGAGGCATCCCCGACAATGGTTCCGATTTGAAAACGGTGCCGCATGGCCACAGCTCTACTGTTCACTTTAAATTTCCCATCTTCTTCAATTTCCACTTTTTTGTATTCGTCGTAGCTCTTCAGGCTTTGACTTCCCATCACTAAAAAATTAAGTAACCATTGCCATTGTTCTTTCGAAACGGCCTGATAGCAAAATGTCTGTTTTATCTCGGGATAAATCTCATCAGGATAAAATCCATCAGAAACAGCTAAAGTGGTCAAATATTGAATAAGGACATCGAAACTGTTCAGGTAGGGGATACGGTCTTCAACAGCACTGTTCAGTACGGCCTTCTGCATTGCTGAAGCTTCGACCAGTTCTATGGCATGCGTAGGTAAAAAATGGATAACACTTTCCTTTCCTGGTCGATGGCCACTGCGCCCAGCGCGCTGCAAAAAACGGGCAACTCCCTTCGGGCCGCCAATCTGTACAACAGTTTCCACAGGGGCAAAATCCACTCCAAGGTCTAAGCTCGACGTGCAGACGACGGCTTTGAGACTTTCGTTACGGATGGCCTGTTCCACCCATAATCGGGTTTCTTTGTTGATACTGCCATGGTGCATGGCCATTTCCCCCGCGAATTCAGGATATTTTTCCAAGATTTTTTGGAACCAGATTTCGCATTGGCTCCGGGTGTTGGTGAATAGCAAGGTGGTTTTGCTGCCGTTGATAATGGGCACTACTTGGTCTAAAAGATGCAATCCCAAATGCCCGCGCCAAGGAAAAGTTTCCATTTCCTTTGGAATAATACTTTTTACGGTAATCTTTTTATTGAGGTCGGACTTTACCAATATAGAATTGCCCAGTTCGGGTGTGGTGGGCCCCAACAGTACTTCCCGAGCCTGTTCCAAATTGCCTATGGTAGCCGATATGCCCCAAATACGTAATTCTTTACAGATGGTTTTTAACCTAGAAAGCCCCAATTCCATTTGTACGCCTCGTTTGGTGCCTAAAAGCTCGTGCCATTCGTCAACCACAATGGCAGAGCAGTTTTTAAAAGTTTTTGCATAACCTTTGGAGGATAGTAATAATTGTAAGCTTTCCGGTGTGGTGATCAACAGGTCGGGCATGTTGGTTCGCATTTTTGCCCGTTCCTTTGCAGATGTGTCCCCGGTGCGGATACCAACCGTCATTTGTGTGCCTAAATCTTGGGTGATACGTTCTGCCGATTGTTTGATTTCTTGCGAAAGTGCTCGGAGGGGGGTGATCCAAATGGCTTTTAGTCCTTTTTTGTGATTGGTTTTATACTCCGGATTGTTTTTGATGTAGTTGAGTACAATCGGAAACCAAAGTGCATAGGTTTTACCACTTCCGGTCGGGGCATTTAAAAGACCGTGCTTGCCGTTCAAAAAAGCTTTCCAAGTTTCTTTTTGAAAGGGGAATGGTTGCCATTTTTGCTCTTGGAACCATTTTTCAGCGATATGGTACAAATCGGATTCTTGCAGGTGTACGGTGCTTTGGATTGAAAAATACGAATTTCTTTAATGGGTTTGTGCCTTCAATTTTGTGATAAGATTTATATTTGTGCCACAAAAATTAATATATGCCAATTTTAGACCTTTACGAGCACGGAGACCATAGGAAAAACATGGCACATTTTGCCACATTGGCGAGTTTGGCTGCTGTTGATGGAGAAATCAATGAGAAGGAGATGGAAGTCCTTAAAAAGTTTGCCTTTAAGCTAAATATCAGTGATGAGGAGTTTAAGGAGGTAATGAGAAAGGAAAACAAATATCCTATTGAAACTCCGCACAGTGGCGAGAAGAGGTACAAAAGGCTATTTGAATTTTTCCAGATTATTTTCTCCGATCATGATATTGATGATGAGGAGCGCAGAATTGTAGAAAAGTATGCCGTAGGTTTGGGCTTTTCTCCAAAGACCGCTGCTAACATCATCGATAAGTCCATCAATATCTTTACAGGAAGAATCCCATTTGAGGATTATCACGAATTGGTAAAGAGAAATAGCTAGTATTTAGCCATAAATTCTTCAGCCTTTTTAACCATTTTTTTGCTTCCGCAGAAAAAGGGCACTCTTTCGTGCAACTCAGTAGGTTGTATGTCCATAATGCGTCTAAAGCCATCACTTGCTTTGCCATTGGCTTGTTCTGCCAAGAACGCCATAGGGTTACATTCGTACAGCAAGCGTAGTTTTCCGTTATGGGCTTTACTACTTTTAGGGTACATATAGATTCCCCCTTTGATCATGTTCCTATGGAAATCGGAAACCAATGAACCAATATACCTCGAGGTATAAGGGCGGTCCCCTTCTTCCATTTGGCAATATTTAATGTAGTCTTTGACTCCTTGTGGAAAATGGATATAGTTTCCCTCGTTCACAGAATAAATCTGACCTGTTTCTGGAAATTGCATATTGGGATGGGAGAGGTAAAAGGTTCCTAGAGCAGGATTCAAGGTAAATCCATTAACCCCATGCCCGGTAGTGTACACGTACATGGTTGAGGTGCCATAAATAATGTATCCTGCTGCAATTTGATTTCTTCCGGGCTGGAGAAAATCTTCCAGGGTAACCGGAGTACCCACTGGTGTGACCCTTCTGTAAATGGAAAAAATGGTTCCAACAGATACATTTACATCAATATTGGAAGAACCATCCAAAGGATCTATAAGAACCACATATTTATTCTTGTGTTGTTTGTCAAAACTATTTATGCTGATAAAGTCATCTTCTTCCTCCGACGCTATACCACAAACGATTTCTCTATTTTTTAGCGTTTCAATAAATTTTTCGTTGGCCAGCACATCCAATTTTTGTTGATTTTCCCCTTGGATGTTGGTGTCTCCCGCAGCACCGATTATGTCCACGAGACCGGCTTTGTTTACTTCGTGATTAACTACTTTCGCGGCTAAACGGATACCGTTGAGCAGTCTTGATAATTCCCCAGAAGTGTATTGAAATGATTCTTGATTGGCGATAATGAACTCACCCATCGTGAGCCGCTGTTTGTCAAACATAGGAAAGGATGTTTTATTTAAGGACAAATATCGGGCATTTTGTGAAACTACAACGTTTTCGCGAACCTTTAATTATGTATTTTTATAACTTTGAGTTTTATTTGTAACAATTATGGAATATACAATAAGAAAGGCTCGTATCGAGGATATGGAGCAGGTACTGAATTTGGTGCAGGAACTGGCTGATTTTGAGAAAGAACCAAATGCTGTAGAAGTGACCAAAGACGATTTGGTAAAAGATGGCTTTGGTGAGCAAAAAATGTTTCAATGTTTTGTGGCAGAAACCGAGAAAGGAATTGTTGGCATAGCATTAGTGTACCCAAGATATTCTACTTGGAAAGGTCCCGTTATCCATTTAGAGGATTTAATCGTTTCCGAAAAAATGAGAGGAAGTGGATTGGGAACTGCTTTATTGGACCAAGTGGTAAAATATGGTGCCGACCTCGGGGTTAAACGGATTAGCTGGGAAGTTTTGGATTGGAACGAACCGGCCATAGATTTTTACGAGAAAAAAGGAGCCAATGTGCTACGGGATTGGGATGTAGTGCAATTGGATGAAAAAGGAATAAAAAAATATTTGGAACGTCTGGATTAGATAAGAAAACTAGGAGATAAATAGATGAGGATATTTAAGTTTGGAGGGGCATCCGTTAAAGATGCTGATGCGGTTAAAAACTTGGTCAACGTACTACAAGAGGTGGGCCATAAAGATACCTTGGTAGTGGTATCGGCCATGGGAAAAATGACCAATGCCATGGAAAAGGTTGTAGAATCCTATTTTAACGATAAAAATAAAGTACAGGAATCCGTTCAAGAAGTTGTTGAGTATCACCACAAAATAGTTTCGGAGCTATTTAAAAGTTCCGATCATCCAGTATATGAAAAATTGAAAGGGCTATTTGACGAGGTCAAAGGTTTCTTGGCTTGGAACAAGTCCCCCAAATATGCTTTTGTTTACGATCAGGTTGTTTGTTATGGCGAACTGTTATCCACAACAATTGTAAGTGCTTATTTAAACGAGATAGGTATTGCCAATACATGGTTGGATGTTCGTACTTTGATAAAGACCGATGCCAATTACAGGGACGCCCAAGTAAACTGGGAGCGAACCCAACAGCAAGTGGATTCACTTATAGATGTGTCCAAACTGAACATTACCCAAGGTTTTTTAGGCAGTGACGACAATAATTTTACTACCACATTAGGTAGGGAAGGTTCGGATTATTCGGCAGCAATTTTGGCATATTGCCTCAATGCCGAATCGGTGACTATTTGGAAAGATGTGCCCGGGGTTTTGAATGCCGATCCTCGGAATTTTGAGGAAACACATTTGTTGGAAAAAATCTCGTACCGCGAAGCCATTGAGCTGGCTTTTTACGGAGCATCTGTAATTCACCCTAAAACCTTACAACCTTTACAACGGAAAGAGATACCCTTACAAGTTAAATCGTTTGTAAAGCCCAAGGATAAAGGGACCATAGTTGGAAAAGGAAATGGCATAGAACCAAAAATCCCATGTTTCATTGTAAAAAGGAATCAGGTTTTGTTAAAACTGTCGTCGCTCGACTTTTCTTTTATTGTCGAGGATAACATCAGTGAAATCTTTAAGCTCTTCCACGATCATCGACTTAAGGTAGATCTTATCCAAAATTCGGCAATCAGTTTTTCGGTTTGTTTGGACAACAAGTTCCGTGGGCTTAAGCCATTGTTGGAAGAATTAAAACGTAAGTTCAAAGTGGTGTGCCACGAGGATGTTTCACTATATACCATACGTCATTTTAACAGCGATTCGGTCAAATCGTTACAAAATGGGAAATCGGTTTTGGTGGAGCAAAGAGGCAAGGAAACGGTTCAACTTGTTGTTAAATAAGAATTTGGGGATAATATTGGGTCAAAAAGGGCAATAGGCTTAATTTTCTATCTTTACCGTACCTAAATATTATTTTTTATGGGCTTGGTTTCTGCTAAAGAGGTGGCAAAAGTTATCCATCTGGACAAATATGGCTTTCTGGGCACATTTGTAGGATGGCTTTTAATGGTGGCCACAAAGATTAGCACCATCAATAGATTTTATGATAAAAACAAGAATCTTTCGGGACCCGAGTTTCTTGATGCTATTTTGGAACATTACGAAATCGATTTTGAGATTCCGGAAGAGGATATAAAACGATTGCCCAAGTCCGGTCCTTACATTACCATTAGCAACCATCCGTTGGGAGGTGTAGATGGGGTGCTATTACTAAAACTACTTTTGAAAGAAAGACCCGATTTTAAGATAATCGCCAACTTTTTGTTGCACCGAATCGAGCCCTTGAAACCTTATATTATGCCAGTGAACCCTTTTGAAAATCATAAGGAGGCCAAGAGCAGTATTATAGGTTTTAAAAATGCGCTGAAACATTTAAGGGATGGTCATCCATTGGGTATTTTTCCGGCTGGGGAGGTCTCTACCTATCGCGATGGCCGTTTGGTGGTGGACAGGCCGTGGGAGGAAGCTGCCATAAAACTCATCAGAAAAGCAGAAGTCCCCGTAGTTCCCATATATTTTCATGCCAGGAACAGTCATTTGTTTTATCGTTTGTCCAAAATTGACGATGTATTCCGAACAGCCAAATTGCCTTCGGAGCTAACATCGCAAAGCAGGCGGCCCATTAAAGTCAGAATAGGCCAGCCCATATCCGTAAGCACGCAAAATGAAGAGGAAACCTTGGAGGACTTTGCTGAGTTGTTGCGAAAAAAAACCTATTTGTTGGCCAACGTTTTTGAAAAAGAACGGTTCTTGGACAAAGTCCCCACATCTTTAAAAATTCCGAAACCGCCAAAAAAGATAGCAACTGCGATAAATGCCAAAGTACTGGAAGGTGAAATCGACAAATTACGGAAAAAGGACTGCCGTATGCTCGAGAGTAAAAATTATGAGGTGTTTTTGGCCCAGGCCAAGGACATGCCTTTTTGTTTAAATGAAATCGGTCGTCAGCGCGAGGTAACCTTTAGAGAAGTAGGTGAGGGCACTAACAATGCCATTGATTTGGATAAGTTTGATTCATATTACCATCATTTGTTTTTGTGGGACAATGATAATAAGACCATAGTTGGGGCCTACAGAATGGGTTTGGGCTCCGATATTTTTAAAACATATGGGATAGATGGTTTTTATCTTCAAGACCTTTTTCGCTTTGAACCGGAACTGTACGGTATGATGGAGAAATCCATTGAAATGGGAAGGGCTTATATCGTAAAAGAGTATCAGCAAAAGCCCATGCCGCTATTTTTACTTTGGAAAGGAATCGTGCATACGACCTTAAGACACCCAGAACACAAATATTTAATTGGCGGGGTCAGCATTAGCAATCAGTTTTCCAATTTTTCCAAATCCCTGATGATAGAGTTCATGAAATCCAACTACTGGGATCCTTATGTGGCACAGTACATCAGACCTAAAAAAGAGTTCAAGGTAAAACTGAATGATGCCGACAAGGAGTTTGTGTTCGATGAGACCCAGGCCGATTTGAACAAGTTTGACAAATTGATCAGCGAAGTGGAGCCGGGCAGTTTAAGGTTGCCGGTTTTAATAAAAAAATATATAAAGCAAAACGCAAAAGTGGTTGCCTTTAATGTGGATCCCTTGTTCAATAACTCGGTGGATGGACTAATGTACATCCGAATTGCGGATTTGCCGGAGAGTACGGTAAAACCGGTAATGGAGGAATTTCAAGCTGAGTTGGAGCGAAAAGTGGCAGAAGGTAACGGAAATGTAGAAGTAAATTAGTCCTTGCCTACAGAATTACTGCGTTTTTCGAACAACAGGTTGTCTTTCCAAACACCATTGACCTTGCCTATTCGTTCACGTTTACCTATATAGCGAAAGCCGACTTTTTCGTGCAGTTTTATACTTGCCGTATTCTCAGGAAATATTCCAGATTGAATGGTCCAAAATCCTGCTTTTTCACTTTCAGTGATTAATTGTAGCATCAATAATTTGCCAACGCCCTTTCCACGACTTAAATGGGCAATATAAACACTGACTTCGCCGACCCCTCCGTACACACACCTACTGGAGACCGGTGAAAGCGCTGCCCAACCCATAATTATGCCATCTTGTTCGGCGACTAAACGACATTCTTTTATATGCGCTTTGTTCCATTGCTCATGGGAAGGTGATTGCGTTTCAAAAGTGGCAAATCCTGTGGAAATTCCTTCCAGATATATTCGGGATACATCGCTCCAATCCGAGGGTTGCATGTTTCGCACTTTCATGAATGTAATAGTTTATCCATTGTAATATTACGATTAACAGCACTATAAAAAAAGCCAGATACTTCTCTGGCTTTTACAAAAATATTATAGGCTTTTGAACCAGTTCTGGAAATATTCGCCTACAAGGAATACAGGTTTTTGGTTACCATTGATGGCACCGATCAAACTCATGATCCAAAAAACAAAGACGATAAGAATTCCAATAATATTGATGATAGGTATAATGCCCAATACAAAACCGATTAGGAAAATACCCAAGGTCTGCCTAACATAAAAAGAACCTAGCTCTGTTTTGTTGCTACTGTTCATTATTATGGCAATGATCCATCCAATCAAGGTTAAGTGGGCAACAATTGCCACCGTTTTACCACTTTCAGGGTTAGCTGGGTCAAACGCTTCTTTTACATCTTCTTTAAATTCTTTGGCAGCTTCTTCTGCTTTGTCTCCAAAGTCCTTTTTTTCTTCTGACATGTTTATTTAATGTGTTGGTTAATGAGGGTTAAAAGTAGCAAATAAATCAATACCTATTGAAAAGCTTTATCAAAAGGTTCCCATAGTTCCAACTTGTTTCCTTCCGGATCCAATATCCAACCAAATTTCCCGTATTCGTATTCCTCTATTTCACCTACCACGGTAACACCTTCTTCCTTTAGGATCTTGAGCAGTTCTTCTAAATTTTCAACCCTAAAGTTCATCATAAACTGCTTTTCACTAGGCTTGAAATATTCGGTTTTTTCATCCATAGGGCTCCATTGCGTGGAGCAATCATTTCCTTCCTTGTCCTTCCACCAGAACGTACAACCGTATTGGTCGGTATTTAGTCCCAGATGGTTTTTATACCAATCCTTGATTTTGTTGGGGTCCTTGCTTTTAAAGAAAAAGCCACCCAGCCCGGTTACTCTATTTTTCATGATTTCCTGATGTTTTTTTCGTACAGTGCGATCCATTGCTCCGGAGTTATTTTTTGACAAAGCTCAGCAATAAGATCATAAGGTATTTTGTTAATGTTCTTAAATCGGATACAGCTTTTACCCATGTCCAATTTGGTGTCCACATGTTTGGGATATTGGGCAACAAACCAATTATGCAACTTTTTGTCCGCATAGATTCCGGAATGGTAAAGCGCTACAAAGTTTTTTTGTGATGCAATATTGATAAAGGGCAAGGGCAATTTTGGATCTACATGATATCCATTTGGATATATGGAATGGGGCACTACATACCCGATCATCTTATAATTGATGCATTCCTCGAAGCCCGAAGGGAGATTACTCTTTATGGATTCTCGGAGTCGGGAGAGTGCCTGTTTTCGTTCTTTGGGCAGTTTTTCAATGTATTTGTCCGGTGTTTTGGCATCTATGGTCATATCTTATCAATTTTAAGAATTGCCAGAGCCAAAAGTGTATGGAAAAGGCTTATAAAGTTAACAAAATCTCTTTTTGATTTTGTCAACAATGGTCTGAGCCAATTTTTCCTTGCTTTCCACCGTCCATCCTGCAACATGCGGAGTCAGTAGAACATTGTTTGCCTTGCGCAGGTATTTGAATGCTTTGGGTTTTTGGGCAAACATGTTTTCAAAGGACTTTTTCTCGTATTCCAATACATCCAGTCCAGCGCCAAGTACTTTGCCCGATTTCAGGCCATCGACCAAATCCTTGGTCACTACACATTTGCCACGAGCAGTATTCAATAGCCAAAATGGTTTGTGGAATGCCTCGATAAATGTCGAATTTACCATGCCAGTGGTTTCCTCGGTCTGTGGAACGTGTAAGCTGACCACATCTGAGCGTTGCTGAAACTCCATGATTCCGACCTGACGCGCATTTTCATCTCCAACTCCTCCAATAATATCGTAGCAGATAACCTCAACATCGAAACCCTTTAATTTTTCAGCAAACGCCTTGCCCATATTGCCATAGCCAATAATACCAATGGTTTTCCCTTCCAGTTCAAAGCCCCTGTTTTGTTCGCGTTTCCATTTGCCTTTTCGGACTTGACGGTCGGCCTTGCACATTTGGTTCATTAAAGAGAGCAACATCCCCAAGGTGTGTTCGCCCACAGCATTGCGGTTCCCTTCTGGGGCAGAAGCCATAAAAATACCTTTGAACTTGGCATGCTCCGTGTCAATATTTTCTAATCCGGCACCGACCCTGCCAATAAATTTGAGGTTGGTGGCCTTATCTAAAAATTGCTGGTCTATGGTAAACCTACTTCGGATAATGATTCCATCGTATAAATGGATTTTTTTTTCGACTTCTTCTTTGGTCGATGTGTAATCTTCATCATTTTGAAATCCGAGCTCGGCAAATTGTTCAATTAGCAGCTCATGGTTGGTGTCTAGGTGGAGAACTTTCATGAATCAAATATAAAATTCCTAGATTTTTGGATAGTGGGTTTGTGTTTTTTCGTGCTGGACATTTCCAGTATGGGCGGTGCTCAATTTTTCAAAAAGGAGCACTTGTACCTCTTCGCCGTTTTTTGTCTTGGGATTATGTTCCACTCCTTTGGGAACTACAATAATTTCCCCTTCGTTCACTACTTCGGTCCTATCACGAAATTGCATGTAGAGTGTTCCCTTGATTACTTGGAACAATTCATCTTCATTTTCGTGGGCATGCCAAACAAACTCACCTTGTAATTTGGCCAAAAGTACCTGCATGTCGTCCACAATGGCAATTTGGTGAGGATGCCATTGTTTAGTGAATTCTGCGTGCTTTTCTTTTAGGTTGATTGATGTCATAAGAAGGTTTTAAATCCCCAAAATCAGTTTTGCTATCCAAAAATAGATCAAGATCCCAAAGATATCGTTGCTTGTGGTAATAAACGGACCGGTAGCGATTGCCGGGTCTATATTTCTTTTATGAAGGAACAAAGGAATAAATGTGCCGATCAATCCGGCTACCACTATTACAACAACAAGTGATAGGGAAATGGCCAAAGCGGTGGTAAAGGCATCTTTCCAGATCCAAGTAAACAGTAAAAGTAAAATCGCAAGTATAAATCCATTGAGCAAGGCCAAAAGCATTTCTTTTAAAAGATGGTTTCTCATGCTTCCTTTTAGATCGTCGTTTGCGAGACCTTGCACTACTATGGCGCTGGACTGTACCCCGACATTTCCGGCCATCGCAGCAATTAGTGGAGTAAAAAAGAAAAGAATGGCATGATTTCTAATCATATCTTCAAAAGTTCCCATAATGGCTGCTGCGCCAAGGCCTCCAAAAAGGCCCAATATTAACCATGGGAGCCTAGCCCGTGTGAGTACCCAAATGCTATCGCTTACTTCAACACCTTGCGAAATACCTGCCGCCATTTGGTAATCCTTATCGGCTTCTTCACGTATCACATCTACAATATCATCGATGGTAATGCGCCCGACCAAACGCCCGATTTCATCAACCACTGGTATGGCCTCCAAATCGTATTTGGACATAATCCTGGCAACTTCCTCACCCTTTTCGTTCACATTTACGGAATCCACTTTTGGTATATAAATACCTTTTATATGACTTTTGGCAGGGGCGGTGAGCAAATCTTTTAGGGATAATCTTCCTTTTAGCTTGCCTTCGTCGTCCACAACATAAATGGAATGTACGCGGGTAACGTTTTCTGCTTGTGCTCGCATTTCCTTAACGCAGGAGGTTACGGTCCAATTCTCGTTTACCTTTACCAACTCCTTGGCCATAAGTCCACCGGCAGAGTCTTCCTCGTAACGCAAAAGGTCCACAATGTCCTTGGCGTGTTCCCGGTCTTCTATCTCGGAGATGACTTCTTGTACGATCTCTTTGGGAAGCTCGTTGATAATATCTGCGGCATCGTCCGTATCCAACTCCGATAACTCTCCGGCAATTTCCTTGGCAGTCAGGTTTTTAAGTACGGCTTCTCGAATATCCTCGTGCATTTCGGCAAGGATGTCCGATGTTTTTTCACTGTCAAGAAGTTTTATCAGGTAGGTGGCCTCATCAACCTCGAGCTCGTCCGCTATTTCCGCAATATCGGCATAGTGGAACTCCTTCATTATGGTTTGGAGCTCGCCATTGTTTTTGTTGGCGATCAGTTCCCTGATTCCATCTAAAAGGTCGTCTGTAAGTTTAAACGGGGTCATTGGCTATCTTCTGTGTCAACGTTATAAAATCGGCCACACTAAGCTGTTCCGGGCGTTGGTCAAAGATAGTATTCTCTTTTAGATTATCGGAAAGGTTAAAGATTTTAAGACTGTTGCGGATTGTTTTTCGCCTTTGGTTAAAAGCTGTTTTTACCACTTTAAAGAAAAGACGCTCGTCGCAGGGGAGGTTCAATTCTTTTTTTCTGGTCAACCTCAACACACCAGAATCCACCTTTGGTGGAGGGTCAAAAACCCCGGGAGGAACAGTAAATAGATATTCGGCATCGTAATAAGCTTGTACCAATACGGATAAGATACCGTAGGTTTTACTGCCTGGTGTTTCACAGATTCGTTTGGCGACTTCTTTTTGGAACATACCGGAAAACTCGGGAATTTGCTGTCGCATTTCCAGCATCTTAAAAACTATCTGACTGGAAATATTGTATGGAAAATTTCCGGTAATGGCAAATTGCTCATCTCCGTACAGTTGTGTTAGGTCGAACTTGAGAAAATCCGCCTCGATAATATTGAGGCGATTGTTGTTTTTTAAAATCGAAGCGTACTCCAATGGGAAACTGTGGTTTAGGTAAACAACGGATTCCTCATCAAGGTCCATGGCCACAAGATCCAAATCCCTTTGAAGCAAATATTTGGTCAGTACACCCATGCCCGGGCCTATTTCCAGTACATTTTTGTAGCCATCCAACGATAGTGTTTCAGCAATTTTTTTTGCAACGGACTCATCTTTTAAAAAATGTTGTCCTAAGTGCTTTTTTGCTTTTACTGCACCATCTATTTGTTCATGCTTTTGAGAATGATGGTTTCCGTTGGCGTATTTTTTTCTTTTCTTTTTGGACACTACGGGTTTTTTTGCAAGTTAGTTGGAATTTTCGATATACATCCAAGCTCGAAGCCCGGATTCCAAAGAGAACTTTTCTCGTTTGTAGGCACTGGTTTCATAAATGTCCGCTTTTTTTAGGTCAGATTCATTAACCTTATAAACCATACCTATTACTTTATCTTTTGGATCGTCGGTTGCAATTACCAGTGGATAACGACCGTAAATGGCATTTTCAATTTTCTTGAAGCCTAACAGAGCATTCTTTTTGCCCGGTAACAAACGGCCAAAAACATACTTCTGCACCTGTGGGTCTTGCAGGGTTCCATAGGAAAAGAGGTATTCCAATGGTTAAGGTGTTTGTTGGCTTACAACCTCCAGCTCGGTTCTAAAAGCAACAAATTTATTGGGAAACATTTTCTGCGCTTCGGCTCGTAAACGATCGGCATCCTCTTTGTAATAGGCTTCCAAAGTGGTTCTGTCCTGTGTGGTATATTGTATGGAATAGGTTATGCCTCCCATGTCCTCCTCTACCAATACTTTTACCATTTTAGCATGCGAAAATTTGCCCGTTGCCAACATATTCGGAACGTGTTTGTCCTTCATCCAGTCCAACCATTGGTCGTGCACACTATCATCTATATTTATGGTAACATTGTATATGAGCATTTGCTTTTTTGATTTCTTTTTGGGTGAAATTACTGTAATTTTTGAGAAATTTACTGTAAGATTCGGGCTTTCACTGGAATCACAAGATCAATTAGTTGATGGCATCCCCGCGCAATCTTCTAAAATTCTTTCGGGCCTGTGGAAAATAGTAACTGTCCTGGTAATTGTAAATAATTTTCTCGTAATGGGTTTTGGCCTTTTCAGGTTCGTTTAAAATGTTCTCGTAGAGCTCACCTAGGGAAAAATGTGCATCATCTGCCAAAATACCATCTCCGTAAAACTCTACTATTTTTTGAAGGTTGAACTTAGCGGTTTCGTAGTTCTTTCCTTCCATTAATAGTTCGGCCTGTTTAAGAAGGGCCTCATCTTCAATTTTTTCGCCTTTATGATTTTGTAAAATATCTTCAAGCACTTCAATGGCTTCCTTATTTTTATTTTGATAGGCCAATAGATCTGCTCTTGCATATTTTTTTAACGCGGTCTGGGTGGAATCTTCAAGAGAATTGTCAGAAATAAGTAGGCTTAATTGCATGGCATCATTGGCAATGAGCTGGGATGTTGAGCTTCGCAAGACCTTTAATTGGGTGAGCGCCCAATCAAAATCACCTTTGTAAAAGCTGGTCTGTGCCACTTTAAATCGGGCATTTTGTCCTAGTACATCATTTTTAACGCTCTTTTGTACTTGGGTAAATAGAATCAGGGCTTCATTGAATCTCTGATCAAACACTAAAATATCGCCAAGTGCCAGTTTTACGTAGGCCATTGTCATTCTGCCCATAGGTAGTTCCAAACTTTGTTTGAGCATGGTAATGGCGGGTTCGGGTTCTTCTTTTTTAAAAGTAAGAAAGTTGGCGTAGGCGATCTGTAGTTGTAAAGTGGTACCTTGATTACCGTATTCCTCTACTAGAGCATTGAACTTCTTTTCTACGTTTTCCAACACTTTTTTTGTTGGATTTTCCAAAGCGATATCGATTAGGTTGAGTTCCGCATTTAGCTTGGTTCTGGGATTCTCCGAATTGTCCACGATGTACTGGTAAATGGAAGTGGCGGTTTCAAAATCTTTGTCCTCCAAAGCTATATCGCCCAAGTTCTCCAATCGATCAACTGATTGTCCTTCGCTACGTTTGTAAATGGCCTTTTCTTGACCTAAGGCACTATTGTATTGTTTTTGCTGAACAAATAGCCAACTTAATAGTTCGTTCCATAGAATGTCCGGTGTTTTTTGCGCATTTTGTAACAGGACTTTGCGCAATAGTACATTGTTTTCATCGGACGGGTCTTCCGAAATAAAATCATCGATGTTTCTTAGTACGTTTGAGCGGCTTGTCCGTCCTTCCCAAATTAGGTTGAGGTAGGATTGGTACATTTTGGCAATATCGCCTTGCTCTCCATAAATGCGCGCCAATTGAAAGTCGTAATTAAGGTCGGGCTTTAGCTCCATGGCCTTGGTGTATGCCTGGATGGCATAATCCAACAAAGCGTATTTCTGAAAACGATAGCCCACACTATAACCAAAATTGGGATTGTCCTCTATTTTGTTGATAGCACTATCGTAATAGGTATTTGCTTTTCCAGCTTCATTTTTTAGGGTGAAATTATACCCCAGTTCTATATAAAATGTGGGAAAGGCATGACTATCCTCAATTTTTTTAAGTAAGAATGTCTCAGCTTCATCGTAGCGTTCCAATTGTTGATAACAGGCTACCAGTCCCTCGGCATAATCGGTGCGCCTTGGGTTGGTTTCTACTAATTTTTCGTAAAACACCACAGCTTTCTCATAATCGCCATCCTGAAAGTATTGTTTGGCCAAGAAATCTTCTTGGGCCCATCCAATAGCAGAGGATACCATCAATAGGAGAAATAAAAGACGTTGCAATGGCATGTTCATTATTCGTAATCAATAAGAGTGTCCTGTCCTTTCGAACCTATTGGAATCTCATTTCAATTTCAAAATCATGAGATTCCTCGTTGCTTAACTCTGCCGGAATGACAATCGTACTCAAAATTAACACCTTGGATTTTAACCCAGTGTGGTTTATTTCAAATATAACGCAGAAATGTGGGGGATTCTGTTAAGCGAATCCAAATAATTAGTGCAAAGCCTTAATCGATAGTGTCAAATCCACAATACGGGACCAAGACTTCGGGGATTTTTATGCCCTCATCGGTCTGATAGTTCTCCAAGATTCCGGCGAGTACCCTTGGCAATGCCAGGGAGCTTCCGTTCAAGGTGTGGGCCAATTGGCTTTTTCCATTTTCGTCCTTGTAGCGCAGTTTTAATCGATTGGCCTGGAAGGTCTCGAAATTGGATACAGAACTAATTTCCAACCAACGGTCTTGTGCCGTGGAGAATACTTCAAAATCGTAGGTTAGCGCAGATGTGAAACCTAAATCACCACCGCACAAACGTAAAATGCGATAAGGCAGTTTAAGTTCTCGAAGAATATTTTTTACATGTTCCACCATCTCATCCAGCGCTTGGTACGAATTATCGGGGTGCTCCATTCTCACAATCTCGACTTTGTCGAATTGGTGCAAACGGTTCAAGCCACGAACGTGGGCACCGTAACTCCCGGCTTCGCGACGGAAACAAGGGGTGTATCCGGTATATTTTATAGGAAAATCACTTTCTGCTAAAATATCACCTCTGTGCAAATTGGTCACGGGGACTTCTGCTGTTGGAATAAGATAAAGGTCGTCTGCTTGAACATGGTACATTTGCCCTTCTTTATCGGGCAACTGTCCCGTTCCATATCCGGAATCTTCGTTGACCATGAGCGGAACTTGCATTTCCGTATATCCTGCTTCGGTATTTTTGTCCAAGAAATAGGCAATCAAAGCACGTTGTAAACGGGCGCCTTTTCCTTTGTACACAGGAAAACCTGCTCCGGTAATTTTAACACCAAGCTCAAAATCTATGATATCGTACTTTTTTGCCAATTCCCAATGTGGAAGTGCTCCTTCGGACAAGGTCGGGACGTCCCCTTCCTTGAAAACCTCTTCGTTGTCCTCATCGGAATTCCCAGCAGGAACAGATTCATGGGGTACGTTGGGGATCAAATACAGTTGCTGCTGAAGTTCTTCTGCAGCAGTGTTTAAGTCGTCCCCTAATTTTTTCGATGCTTCTTTGAGTCCAGCGGTTTTTTCTTTTATAACATTGGCTTCTTGTGCTTTTCCTGTTTTAAAAAGCATGCCGATCTCTTTGGAAAGTTTATTGGATTCGGCCAAGGTCGCATCCAGTTCCGTTTGTATGGAACGTCTTTTTTCATCGAGTCCCAATACCTTCGATAGCATTGGTTCAGCATCGATGTTTCGCTTTTTTAAAGCGGTAATAATACTTTCCTTGTTTTCCCGGATGTTCTGTATTTGAAGCATGGCCTTGTTTTGAGCGGCAAATTTAATTTAATCTGAAGAAGTGCCCAACTTTATTCCTTTGGAGATGGCAGAATCCAATCGTTATGGGCAAAATGTTTCCATGGAACGTTGGCCAAATCCACTTTTGGGTCTATAAATTGTTTGTAGCTCCCTTGATTCACTTTAACCTTGTTGTCCACAAACACTTGAATGTCCTCTCCTTTTTTTACATACTCCTTTTTAAGGTGTTGGGCAAACTGCCAAATAAAATCGGGATAGCAGGCAACCCTGCGACGTTGTTTTTTTGTGAGATACTTATCCAAATCGATTTTGAGGGTATCGTTGGTTTTTGGATTTACAACCTTATAGGTAATGTTTCCACCGCGACTGCGCAGCATCATGCGCCAGCTTAAGCGATGACCTTCTTCTGTCCAGAGCACATCATCTTTAAAAAAATGATGCCGAAGAGGCAGCGCTAATTGTACTAGAAAATAAATGCCCAAAACCGATAATATCATGTTTTTGGTTTTTGGTATGATGATTTTGGCCTCCGTGGCAAATGTTTTGGTTTTTAAAAAGATGTTTCGAATAGTCTGTGGTTCAAAAAAGAAAACGGTAAATGCTAAGGACAGGTATGGGAAAATCCCAATTTGAAACACGATACTATTGAACAGATGAAAGAAAATGGAAAGCAGAAACGCAATTTTACGGGTTGGTTTCCAAAGGAGGGCGGGTACGATCAAAAGGTCAAAACTTATTCCGAATATAGCGATGATCTTGTGTATCCATTTTTGTTGAAGAAGTTCTCCTATTATATAATAATCTTTTTTGGAGCTCATCAAAACGTCTATCATGCTAAAATCCAACCAATCCGCATATAATTTGGCTACAGATGCATAGGTGTAAACAATGAACAGTTGCAGGATTATGGTCCATCGGACCCAGTTGTACATGGTCTGGGAACGTAAACTCGGATTCAACTTCATATCTAAAGATGTATCCCGGTTTGCTGGTAAGAACGCCATAATATAGGCAAGGAGCATCAATAAATAGTAATGGTTGTTGTACGATGATTTTTGCATTAAATACACGCCCGACCAGAGAATTGCGAAGGCCAGCGCACTGAACCGATACTTATAACCCAGGGCAATCAGTAGTCCTAATGTGCCCATCACTGCAAAGTAAATGTACATGCCATTGCCCGGGAGGGGCTGTAACCATTCAAAACCGATAAAGGAGAAAGTGAACTGGGGCTCCACCAAAGTTCGTCTGACCCAGCCAGTTGCTATGGCGCCATAACATTCTGCGCTCACCAATAAGCCGTAGAACACCCGGAATACAACAAGTTGGGCGTTATCAATTTTTTTAAATAGAAACTGATTGAGCATTTATTTGGAAATTAAATCCAAAGAGTGGCTTTTATCCTTCTTTAATTGTTCCTTGAGTTCTTCAACCGAGTTGAACTTATGTTCATCCCTAATGCGATGAAGCAATTGAACTTGTATTTTTTTATCGTAAAGATTTCCTTCGAACTCAAAAAAATTGACTTCTATACTTTTTCGTGAACCATCTACGGTAGGGTTGAACCCAATGTTCATCATGCCATAATATTCTTTGCCTTGAATTTGGCTCTTGACCACGTAGGCCCCATTTTTGGGAATAAGCTTGTATTCTTCGGCAATATGAAGGTTGGCCGTTGGAAAACCAAAATCCCTGCCCAGTCCTTTGCCTTTGCTTACGGTTCCTGTGAGCATGTAGGCATAGTTGAGGTAACTGTTGGCCGTTTCCACATCGCCTTCCAAAAGCGCCTTACGTATTTTAGTGGAGCTTACCGATACATCATCGATCTCTTGCGCGGGAATTTCCTCTACTTCAAAATCAAAGGTGTTCCCAAAGGAGATCAAATCCTGTATGTTGGCATTTCGATTGCGTCCGAATCTATGGTCGTACCCAATAATTATTTTTTTTGATTTAATGCTGTTCACAAGAATGTTGCGAACAAAATCAATCGAGGAAAGTCTTGAAAATTGTTTGGTAAAAGGATGTATGATCAAATAATCCAGCCCAAGCGTTTCCAATATTTGCTTTTTCTCATCAAGGGTGTTCAGCAGCTTTATGTCCACATCTTTTTGGAGAACCATACGCGGATGTGGGAAAAAAGTGAGTACTGTGGACTTTAAACCTGTGTTTTTGGCATTGTTTGTGAGGCGTTCCAATATCTTACGGTGGCCTAAATGTACTCCATCAAAAGTACCGATGGTGACCACTGTCTTGTGTGGAATGTTCTTAAAATCAGAAATGTTGTGGATTGTTTCCAACGTAATAAAGAAATAAAAAAGGCTTACATTTGAAATTATACTATGCCCTAACCGTGTATGAAAGCTAAGTTACATCTTGTTTTCTCAATAACCATATTTTTTAGTTGCTTTTCCATGTATGGACAACAAAGTTATTGGAAAACTATTCCCAAAAAAGCAAATCTAAAAAGTGCTTCGTTAACCGATATTTCGGACGTAAAACTAGTGTTGACCTTGGATAAAGAAGGTTTTTCCAAAGAAATGAAACCTTTTCTTGCCGCAAAAAGTGGTCAGCAAGTGGTCCATTTACCAAATAATGATGGAAATATAGTGCCTTTTAAGGTCAAGGAAACTTCTGTTCTGCACCCAGATTTAGCGAAAAAATATCCAAATATTAAATCCTATACCGGAGTAAGTTCCGATGGTAGGTACAAGGTAAAATTGAGCAATTCTCACAAAGGTGTGCAGACCATGGTGGTGGATTTGCAAAATAACAGGACTACGTTTCTGGAGCCTGCTTCCAACGAAACAGATACCTATGTTTTGTATGATAAGGAAAATGGGCTTTCATCAAAAATTGCTTTTATCTGCGGAACGGATAAAAACATGTTGGGTTTAGTGAATAAATCACTGGGCCACACAGCAAAGACCATTGTTCCTTTGGTAGATGGTCAAGAACTCCGAAAATATAGAATTGCAGTTTCGGCTTCTGGGGAATATACCCAAGAAATGGGAGGTACTATTGCCGATGCACTCGCAGGCATCAATGCGACATTAACCCGGGTGAACGAAGTGTTCGAAACAGATTTAGGAGTAACATTGGAACTGATTCCAAATAATGATCAAATTATTTATACCAATGCAAGTACAGACCCTTATAGTGACTCCTTAAACTCCCAAGTACAGTCAACGATAACTTCTGTTATCGGTGAGGGCAACTACGATGTAGGCCACCTTTTTCATAAAGTAGGAGAAGGAGAGGATAATGGAAATGCAGGGTTTATTGGTGCAGTTTGTGCGGATAATAAGAAGGGAAGTGCCTTTTCGGCAGCAAACGTACCTCAAGGCGATGTGTTCGATTTGGATTACGTGGCACACGAACTTGGGCATCAATTTGGAGCAAACCATACATGGTCTTTCGAGTCCGAGGGTACAGGGGTGCAAGCAGAACCAGGTAGTGGAACTTCTATTATGGGGTATGCCGGGATAGTTGGGGCGAACAATGTTGCCCCAAATGGAGATGATTATTTCCATTACAATAGTATTCTTCAAATTTCCACCTATTTGGAAACCACCACCTGTGCCCAGACCACAGCTTTGGTAAATTCACCGCCAGTTCTTAGCCCAGTGGATGACTTTACCATTCCTAAAGGAACAGCATTTGTTTTGGAGGGTATGGCCACTGATCCCGATTTAGGAGATGTACTTACTTATACTTGGGAGCAGATAAACGATGGACTTGTGACCGTGAACTCATTTGGCCCTACCAATCCTAGTGGGGCAAATTTTAGGTCGATGCCACCAAGTAACGAACCACGGAGATATTTTCCCAGGTTATCCGAAGTGGCCCAAGGCAATTTGACCCAGACCAATCCAACCATTAACAATACTTGGGAAACAGTGTCCGAGATTGAAAGGACCCTGAGCTTTGCATTTACAGTTCGGGATAATGCGATAGGAGGAGGGCAGGTCGTTTCAGACATTCTTGATGTAAATGTAATCAAAGCGGCAGGACCATTTAGAATAACCTCTCAAGAGAGTAGCCAAACTTATCTGGCCGGTTCCATTCAGGAAATAACATGGGATGTAGCCAACACCGACGTGGCACCTGTAAACGCACAAACCGTAGATGTTTTCCTTTCTTTGGACGGGGGTCTTACCTTCCCGATCACACTTTTGGAAAACACACTCAATGATGGTTCCGAAAAAGTACTTCTCCCAGGAGATGTCTCTACAACGGCACGTATTATGGTAAAGGCCAGTGATAATATTTTCTTTGCGGTGAACAGTTCCAATTTTACCATTGAAGCGACTGAAGTAGTGTTGAGTTTTGAGAAACTGGATTTTGAAGTTTGTCAGCCAGATGATATTGTTGTCCCTTTTGTATATGAGACCTTTGGTGGGTTTAATGAAAACTCCACCTTTTCTGCCGATGTGCCAGCAGGATTGTCCGCTAATTTTTCTCCCGTGGGTGCAAGTGCAAACAACACTGCGGTAGATTTAACCTTGTCCAATACCAATGGAATTGCCTCGGGAGTGTACGATATTACGGTTACCGCCACTTCGGCCTCGGTGACAAAAAGTGTGGTCTTCTCACTTCAGGTTCAAGATGGTACTTTTTCGGATGTAACCTTGCTTGCGCCCACAAATGGAGAAGTAGGAGTTTCTTTGGATGCTGAACTTAATTGGGAAGAGAACCCTTTGTATTCGAGTTATGACGTAGAGATTGCAACGGATGCCGGCTTCTTGAATATTATTGAATCTGCAACGATTCCATTTTCAAAATACAAAGTATCATCCGGGTTAGTTGCCGAAACGCAATATTTTTGGAGAGTAAGGCCAAGCAATGGATGTGCAAGTGGTGCTTTTGGAACAGCATTCAGTTTTATTACAACTCAAGTAGATTGTAAAAATAGGGAGTCCACTAACCTGCCTATTTCTATATCATCTGGCGTTGCCACCACCATATCAACATCGGTTCTTTTTCTGGAAGATTTACCTATATCGGATGTGAACGTGAACTTGGAATTGGATCATACTTATTTGGAAGATTTGATCATTACGCTGATTTCTCCCGAAGGAACCGAAGTCACCCTGATTTCCAACACGTGCGGATCACTAAATAACCTCAATGCAGTTTTTGATGATGAAGGAACCCCGATCTATTGCTCCACAAATACGGATCCAGCCATTTCTGGAACAGTAACGCCCTTGGGGTCGTTGGCTTCCTTAAAGGGAGAATCAATTTTGGGGGAATGGATATTGGAAATAACGGACACTGCTTCGGGTGATGGAGGGTCTCTTATCGGTTTTTCGTTGGATGTTTGTATTGAGGGCGCGTACAGGCCGGATGAAGATGAAGATGGTGTTTTTGATGATGGAGATGATCTTTGTTTGGGTACTCCAAAAGGTGTGGAGGTAGATACCGACGGCTGTGCAATTTATAGGTTTGCAGCGAATAATTTTGAAGTTGAATTGGAAAGTGAAACTTGTAGGGCAAATAATGATGGGGCCATCACAATAACACCTTTTGACACCTCGATATCCTACACAGCGGAATTAGGGGGTGCCGCAGGAACCATGTCTGTTGATTTTACCGACGGACAAACATTCAACAATTTGGCAGCCGGGGAATACTCACTCTGCATAACCGGTACAAATGGACTGATCAATTACGAAGAGACTTGCTACAATTTGGTGATTACCCAGCCGGATATTCTGGATGTCGATGCATTGATAAATTCTGGAATGGTAACTGTAGAATTGAGAGGTTCTACATTTTATAACGTGGAGTTAAATGGATTGGTGTCGCAAACCGAGGATTCTAAAATTCAGCTTCCATTAAAAGATGGAAACAATGTGTTAAAGGTAAGTTCCAATTTACCATGCCAAGGCATTGTGGAGAAAAACTTATTCTATTCATCTCGACCAATACTATCTCCAAACCCGGTAGAGGCAGTAACGGAAGTTTATCTTGGGGGCTACGAGGGAGAGTTGGGAATCAAAATATTTACATCTAACGGTAGATTGGTGCAGACCGAGCGTAGGATTGTTTTTGGGGAAAACCTACAACTGGATTTATCCAATCTTGCGAAAGGAATTTACTATTTGGGACTTGAAAAAGAAGGGATGAACGAAATGTTTAAATTTATAAAAAGATGATTCGGAACTTAATTGGACTTTTTGTTTTGACTGTTATGGTTTCATGTGGGGGAGATGATGGTCCGCCACCAGCTCCAGAAGGTGCAGCTTTAGTTTTTCCCGAAGAAAACTCTGAGTGTACCACCGGGACCGAAATCAACCAAACATCTACGCAGGTTACTTTTAGATGGACGGCTTCCAACAATACGGACCGCTATACTTTAACCGTAGTGAACCTGGAAACCAATGTTCCCCAAAACTTATCGACTGTTTCTACTTCGGCCAGCCTTACTTTATCCAAAGGAACTCCCTATTCATGGTCGGTTACTTCGCAGAATTTATCCTCCGACCAAGTAGCTACTAGTAAAACCTGGTTGTTTTACAATGCAGGGGCGCAAATCACTTATGCCCCGTTTCCAGTACAAATAGTGCATCCGCTCTCAGGCTCTACCGTGCTCAGGAATTTGGCCAACGAAATATTATTGGAATGGTCCGGCGCAGATGTGGACAACGATATAGATTCTTTTGAGGTGTTTTTGTCCACTACAAATCCTCCAACAACTTCGGTAGGCATTACCAGTGCAACAAACATGGAGCTCGCTGTGGGTGTAGAATCCGGAACAGTTTACTATTGGAGGGTTATTACAAAGGATCTTGAGGGGAATACCTCGGACTCTGGGGTGTTTGATTTTAAAACCCTCTGATTCTTACTATTTACCGTTAAATTGGTTCATGGTATTTTTGGTTCCTGCGAACACAAAGGAGCGAATAAGGTCAATGGATTTTTTTAAGCGTTCCGGCATGGTCTGTAGTTGTTCCTCGTTCCATTGGCCCAAAACATAATCTACTTGTTTGCCTTTGCTAAAGTCGGCGCCCACACCAAATCGGAAACGATTATAATTGGTGGTTTGCAATACATTTTGAATATCTTTTAACCCATTATGCCCCCCGTCGCTGCCTTTACTTTTTAGTCGCAACGATCCAAAAGGTAGGTTTAGGTCGTCCGTAATGACCAAAACATTGTCCAAAGGAATACTTTCTTTGTCCATCCAATATTTTACGGCCTTACCGCTCAAGTTCATGTACGTGGATGGTTTTAAGCAAACCACACTTTTACCTTTATGTTTAAAGGAGGCCACGGCGCCCAATTTGGCATTTTCAAAAATAAAGTCCTCTTGCTCGGCTAAAAAATCAAGAATTTTAAATCCGATATTATGACGGGTTTCATCGTAGTCAGGTCCAATATTTCCTAGACCAACAATCAAAAATTTTTTCATGGGGTCGGTTTCTTGTAGTAGTTGTTTTGGTGAGCCAAAAAGCTTATTGATAAAGTTGAACATCGGCCTTGATAGAATGGCTTAAAAATACAAAAGCATCCCAAATTACTAAAGTAAACAGGGATGCTTATGTAAATAGTGAAAGGGTTACTCTGCAGCTTCGGCTTGTGGAGCCTCTTCGGCTGGAGCTTCTCCTTCTGCACCTTCTTCGTCTTCATCTTCAGAATCATCAACAGATGTTCTAGAAGCTTTAACCTGAACGATAGCAGTGCTATCTGGATGCAAGAATGTGTAATCGTCGTTCAAAATGGTTTCAACGGCAATGGTCTGACCAATTCTAAGCTTGGAAATATCCACTGTGATAAAATCAGGAAGCAAATCGGGCAATGCTCTAATGGAAAGTTTTCTCTTTCTAAATAGCAAGCGACCACCGTTTTTCACACCTGGGGAATTTCCTTCCAAACGTACAGGGATGTTCATGGTAATTGGCTTGTCCTCGAACAATTGGTAGAAATCCACGTGAAGGATTTTATCCGTTACGGGGTGAAATTGGATGTCCTGTAGTACGGCGTTGAATTTTTGACCGTCTTCCAATTCAATTACTGCGGTGTAGGCATTTGGAGTGTACACCAATTCTTTGAATGCAAGTTCATCAGCTGAAAAATGCACTGGCTTATCCCCTCCGTACAGCACGCAAGGGACCTTTCCAGCATTACGTAAGGCTTTGGTAGAAACCTTGCCCACGCTTTCTCTTTGGGATCCTTTGATTGTAATTGACTTCATAATAAATATTAATATTTGATATTGTTCAAAATTTACTTTTCGAATTGCCCGGTATATTTAATCGGGCGTAGTCGATGGCTACATTAAAAATTTTGAAGATATAGATGTGTTGTGGTGTACCCGGTGCATTACATCTGCAAACAGGTCGGCACAAGACAATATCTTTATTTTGCTTTGATTGCTATCTACCGGAATGGAATCTGTTACGATCAATTCCGTTAGTCTTGATTTTTCTACTCTTTCATAGGCATTTCCCGACAAAAGGCCATGGGTTGTTACTGCCCGTACACTTGCGGCCCCTCTTTCCATCATCAAATCGGCAGCTTTGGTAAGGGTGCCTGCGGTATCGACCATATCATCTGCCAAGACCACATTTTTTCCTTTTACATCACCGATCAACTCCATATGGGAAATTACATTGGCTTTGGCCCTTTGCTTGTAACAAATTACTACATCGCATTCCAATGCTTTTGAATAGGCATAGGCTCTCTTGGAGCCGCCCATATCGGGAGATGCGATACAAAGGTTGTCAAGATTTAAACCTTTTAAGTAAGGTAAGAAAAGTGTTGAGGCGAACAAATGATCTACCGGTTTTTCAAAAAAGCCTTGAATCTGGTCCGCATGTAAATCCATTGTTATGATTCGAGTTGCACCTGCGGTCTCCAGCATTTTGGCCACCAATTTTGCGGCAATTGGAACCCTAGGCTTATCCTTTCTATCCTGTCGAGCCCATCCAAAATATGGAATAACCGCTGTAATATGCCTGGCAGATGCTCTTTTGGCGGCATCCAACATCAACAACATTTCCATCAAATTTTCCGAGCTTGGATTGGTTGAGCCAATAATAAAAATACGGGCTCCTCGAATGGATTCCTCGAACGATGGTTGAAATTCACCATCGCTATAGCGGGAGAATTGGACTTTTCCCAATTCTGCACCATAGGAAGCAGCGATTTTTTTACCGAGCTCTACACTTTGGGTACAGGCAAAAATTTTAGGTTCCGGAACTTGATAGGCCATTACAAACTCTTGTTAACTAGCGTTTTAAAGTACTTTTTTGTAAAGAGGTGCAAATTTAAGAATTAATTCGGGTTGATAAAGTATAAATGGAAGTATTTTTTGGTGATATGTAAAAATATTTTTTTAGCTTTGCACTCGCATTTGAAAATGTGGTACTAATGCCTTGGTGGCGGAACTGGTAGACGCGCTGGATTCAAAATCCAGTGTCTTCGGACGTGAGGGTTCGATTCCCTCCCAAGGTACTTGAAAACCCCTGCAAACAAAAGGTTTGTAGGGGTTTTTCCTTTTTTCGGAATAAAATAGTGTTGTTGATGAAGGTGTTCAATAGTGGTGTACAACGCCTTTGCTGTTGTTTTGCACCCAATATAACCCTCATAATATGGTGGTCATGGAAAAGTTTCATCTGTTTTAAGCAGCTTTTAGTTCTTTTTCCAAAGCTATAAAGTGAGATAGTTTGTTTTGAGAGCTGTAATGTGGTAATATTTTGATTTGGCAAAGATAAAGCTCGCCATTCTTGCGATAGTTTATAATAGAGCCATCAAAACTGTGATGGGCATTTAATTGTTTTCTGATTTCTTTTTTGATGGTTTTTGATGTTTCTTTTCCTTGTAAAAAGCTCGGTTTTTTTTGCAGCGCGTAATTTTTTCGATACCCTGTCATTTCTATAAAACCATCATTCACCCAAAGTATGGAATGGTCGAGATTGGTAACGACCAAGGCGTCGTAGTTTTCATTTTTTATAAGGGATTGGTTCTCTTGTGATATTTCTTCGCCAAGCAGATATGTGATTTGTTTTAGGTCGGCCTCTTTTTTTAGGTTGCACAACAACTTGTGGTAGTTTTCTAAATAAAAATCGAAGCTTAGCAATGGGGATGCTTGGAGTTTGTTGTCTTTCGTCATTTTTTTAGTTTTATGTTAAACTACTGGAATTGGTTTTTTGTCCTTGTCCAAGGCAACAAAGGTGAATTGGCCGCAGATGGCCTTTTCCCTTTGGCTGGAATACATTTCTTCCAAATAAATGTCCACTTGCACTTTTAAGCTTTTGTTGCCCACCTTTATCACTTCGCCTACCAGCTCAATAATAGTTCCTGCAGGAATTGGGTGGTCAAAATCTATACGGTCGGTACTTACGGTCACCATTCGTTTTCTACTGAACCGTGTAGCGGTAATAAAGGCTACCTCGTCCATTAGGCTAAGTGCGGTTCCACCAAACAGGGTGTCGTAGTGGTTTACGGTGTTGGGGAATACCGCTTTAAAAATACTCGTTTTTGATCGCTGTATGCGTTCGCTGATTTCCATGGTAAAAGCTTTTATAAAATTGAACAATTGGATAAAAGCTCCTTAGCTCAACTTCGCAATGCCTTAAACAAGTGGAACGTGGATGGAATTTTACCGGATAAGCCGGGGAAAGTTCAAACGTTCGACTTGCCCTTTACGCGAAGGCACCGTCAAAATCCTACAAAGTAGGAACGAAATGGGCAGGTATCCTGGCTTGTTCGATTTTTGCCACCTTCTCATCTTTTTTGGGAAAGACAATGGTTTTTTGCAAAAACATACTATTCCAAAAACGGAATCGAACTTACAGTTGCGCGTCAGCTCGTGATTTACACACGATTCCCTTTTAATCCCGACGTGTATCGGAAACCCCTATCGTTATGATAAAGAAATTAAGTAAAGAACTTATTTGGTGGTAAATGTATCAAAATTAGATGGTGTAGAAAAAATTTCTGTTTGATTCATAATGTATCAAAACTTTGTGAGCAGATACTTTTTTTAAAATGGATTCTTGTGGAGTGTACTACTTGATTTTTTTTAAACTTAAATAGACATAAGGCCTTATCCGATAGGGGCTTCTGGACCTAGACCTCCTCAATTGTTAAAAAACTGTGAAAAAGTATTTCTTGGGAACGGGTTTTCACCTCGATTTTTCGCAGCCCTTATTCTGCGTTTGCTCCCGTGGATTTTGAATCCTTAAAAACACAAATGTTGATAACAGTGTTAAGAACCTGATCGATGAAACTTCAAATTGAAGTGAAGAAAATATGAATTTTACAATCAAGCTATTTTTTCAACTCCAAACCGTTTTCTTCATGCAGATAACTCATATAACCAAGAGGGATTTTAGTACGCAAGAATTTGATTTACACAAGATTACAAATGCAATCTTGAAAGCCATGACAGCTGTGGAGCATGGCCAGATCACCGATGCGCAGACCATAGCCAGCAACGTAAATAAAGAGTTGTTGGAACGAAAGAGCCAAGACCAACATTATGTACCGACCGTTGAAGAAGTACAAGATGTTGTAGAGAACCAACTTATGGATAGTGAGTTCCACAATGTGGCAAAGGCATACATTATCTATAGGAACAAAAGGGCCCAAATGCGGGAGTCGGATATTTTCGAAAAACGAATAAACCTTAAACCATACGAGTATCCACAATTGTATGAATATGTTCCGGCGATCAGACACTCGTATTGGATACATACCGAGTTTAATTTTACCAGCGATATCCAAGATTTTAAATCCGGATTGACCGAAGTGGAGCGCAGTGCCATTAAAAATACCATGTTGGCCATTTCCCAGATCGAGGTAGCCGTAAAAACATTTTGGGGCGACATATACCATCGCATGCCAAAACCAGAAATAGGTTCGGTAGGAGCCACATTTGCGGAGAGCGAAGTACGCCACCACGATGCTTACTCGCACCTTTTGGAAATTTTGGGACTGAACCAGGAGTTTGAGAACCTGAAGAAAAAACCGGTGATCATGAAAAGAGTGCAGTATTTGGAGACTGCACTTAAAAATGCAAAAAGCGAAAATAACAAGGAGTATGCAGAATCTATCTTGCTATTTTCCCTTTTCATTGAGCATGTATCCCTTTTCTCACAGTTCTTGATCATTATGGCATTCAACAAGCATAAAAATGTGCTAAAAGGAATCTCGAATGTTGTGGAGGCGACCTCGAAAGAAGAACAGATCCACGGGGATTTTGGTATCGATGTGATCAATATCATCAAAAAAGAACACCCAGAGTGGTTCGATGATGCTTACAAAGAAATGATCCAAGATATCTGCGAGAAGGCATTTGAGGCCGAAAGTAAAATAGTGGATTGGATTTTTGAAGCTGGTGAATTGGATTTCTTGCCAAAAAACTTGGTAAACGAGTTCATCAAAAACCGATTCAACAACTCATTGGAGAGTATTGGAATTTCCAAAATATTCGATATAGATCAAAAATTATTGGAGCAGACCGAATGGTTCGATGATGAGATCATTGGAACAAAACACGGAGACTTTTTTGTAAAAAGATCCATCAACTATAGCAAAAGAACACAAAGTATAACAAGCGACGACCTTTTTTAAATTATGGAGAAGAGAACACAAATGACCCCGACCACAGACCAAAAACAAGACGATAAAACGCAAGAACTTGTAAATGCAAGAAAGGATACCTTGTCCAAACTTAAAACAGAGGAAGACAAGGGATTCGAATGGTTGAACGAGTATAGCCGAAAGTTTTTGGCATCTGGATACCTTACCGAGGGCGTAACCCCGGAGGGGCGTATCCGCGAGATTGCCGATAGAGCAGAGGAAATATTGCAAATTCCAGGATATTCCGATAAGTTCTATGGGTATATGTCCGAAGGTTTTTTCTCTTTGGCATCTCCAGTTTGGTCCAATTTTGGTAAAAAACGTGGTTTGCCCATTAGCTGTTTCGGTTCGCATATCGATGACGATATGGGGAACATCCTTTATACACAGTCCGAGGTAGGGATGATGTCCAAGCTTGGAGGTGGAACATCCGGGTATTTTGGAAATATTAGGCACAGGGGTGCTCCAGTAAAAAATAATGGTCAGGCTTCGGGAGCCGTCCACATTATGCAGTTGTTCGAATCTATGGTAGATGTGGTTAGCCAAGGTTCGGTTCGTCGCGGTCGTTTTTCTCCATATTTACCAATCGATCATAAGGATATCATGGAGTTTTTGGAGATCGGTACCGAGGGTAACCCTATCCAGCAATTAACACATGGTGTAACGGTTACCAACCAATGGATGCAGGAAATGATCGAGGGAGATGTGGAAAAAAGAACGGTATGGGCCAAAGTGTTGCAACGTAGGGGCGAAATGGGTTATCCGTATGTGTTTTTTACCGATAATGCCAATGACGGTGCCGCAGATGTTTACAAGGACAAGAACCACCGTATTCATGCCAGTAACCTGTGTACGGAAATTATGTTGCCTTCCAGTGATGATTGGTCGTTTGTTTGTGTGCTCTCCAGTGTAAACTTGATGCATTACGATAAATGGAAAAAAACCGACGCTGTGGAAACCATGGTTCACTTCTTAGATGCCGTAATTACTGAGTTTATCGAAAAATTGGAGGCTTACCGCGATTCTTCCGATAGGGATGACAGACAGACCTTCCTATTTATGGAAAGGGCATACAACTTTGCAAAGGAAAACCGTTCCTTGGGTCTTGGTGTATTAGGTTGGCACTCCTTGTTGCAGGCTAAAAGAGTGGCCTTCAACAGTCAAGAAGCCTATAATTTGAACAGTGAAATTTTCAGGGAAATCAAAGAACGTTCCTACAAGGCCTCTGAGCAATTGGCAGAGCGTTTTGGTGAGCCAGAGGTGTTGAAAGGTTACGGAAGACGTAACGCAACATTGAATGCGATTGCGCCTACTACCTCATCTGCCTTTATTTTGGGCCAAGTATCCCAAGGTATCGAACCAATTTGGTCCAACTGTTACGTAAAAGATATTGCCAAGATCAAGACAACTATTAAGAACCCATTTTTAATGGATTTGCTGGAAGAAAAAGGGCAAAACACTCCGGAAGTTTGGAAGAGTATCCGTGACATGGATGGTTCTGTCCAGCATTTGGATTTCTTAACGGAAGAAGAAAAAGCAGTTTTCAAAACGTATTCGGAAATAGATCAGTTGGATATTATTTACCAAGCAGCGAACAGACAAAACCATATTGATCAAGGACAATCGGTGAACATTATTGTGCACCCCGATATGCCTACCAAGGATATCAATAAAATCCATGTTACAGCATGGAAACTTGGATTAAAATCCTTGTACTACCAACACAGCATGAATGCTGCACAAAAATTTAAGCAAAAGAAGGATTGTGTAAGCTGTGAAGCATAAAAAATCCAAATTTTGAAATTAAAAAAGGAGGTTCTCAATAACGGGAACCTCCTTTTTTGTTTTGCTGGAAAAGCTTTATTTAAAGTTCGCGCAACCCTGCTTTTGTAGCCTGTACTTTTAAGGAATGTTGAATGGGGTTGCTGTAATTGTGCATTGAACAGTAAAATTAGCACAGGCAAAACCAAAACAAGCCGATCTTAAAGATAGTTGCCAGCCTTATTCAACTATCTTAATATCCACAGATGTTCTACTTTGCCATCCAGTAGCATCCGTTACCGAATAGGCACAATGATAATCACCTGTATCTATATCTTCTGGTATTGTAATGCTAATGTTGATTTCGTATGAAGTGCCCCCATCGGCTATAGCGAAGTTCTCCATGTAGATCATAGGGTTAATGGCACTCTTTACGGAGTTCAAATCACATTGGGCCCCTTGGTCGTCATGGGTGTGATGGTCAAAATTGTGATGGATGTCCAAACTATAGGATGATAGTTGAACATTATCGGTCACTTGGGCCTTAAATGTATAGGTCCGGCCTTTCTGTAGTACTTCGCAGGCCTGTGGAAACCCTCCGCTATAGTTTACACTAATGGTGGGCTTTTCCTCATCAATAGAGGTATCGTCACTGTTTGAGCAAGCAAATAATAAAATGGTTGCTGCAAGCGTGAACAGAGGTTTATAAAATGCTTTCATATTCAATTTTTATTTAACCGCATGGCTTTGGTAAGAAGCCATGCGGTATGGATTTATTAATTAGTCAAGGGCAGCAGTTTCTTCTTCCTCTACCACACTGAAGGGTACGGATAACTTCACGGCTTCTTCAGAACCAGAGTCCTTCACATAAATGTTGAGCCAGTAATTGCCGATTGGAAACTCCGGATTAATGGACATATGGTAATGGATATGGGGATTTTTGGAATTTTCATAAAGTTCTGAGGGAAGCGTGTGCAGTATTTTGTCCCAACTACCTGCCGGAACGTTCTGCCCCTCTCTCCATTCTTCAAACCATAGTTCGTACACTATTTCACTGACCGTGTTGTTCCCTGCTTGGTACTCAAAATCGGTATGTAGCTCATCACTGCCATAATGGACATGGCCGTCATGTCCGACCTCAACTCCAAAAAATCGTTTGACGACCTCAAACTCTTTGGTGAGGACACTTTCGGAACCATCTTCTTCCACAATGGTGAAGGTCATTTTGTAGGTTCCTTCAGCTGGACGGATGGAAGGAAAGTATTCATTGTCCGGATCAAAAAGAATGTGGTAATGGATATGTGGGTTTATCTGATCTTTATAATATCGCTCAGGAATCAAATAGTTGGACACATTCCAATCCACTTCATCACCGACCGGGGTTTGGATATTTACGGACTTGATATCGAGATATGCCTCGGTTACTTTTTGCTTTCCAGTGTAATCAAACTGAATGTGTAGGTCCGGATTGGCCTGGGGTACTTTAAAATCTGCATTCCCAATTTCTATGTTCTCAAATCTTTCTGGATTTATATCGCCGTTTTGGTCCAGTGCATCATCATCGTTGCTGCAGGATGTTAAGAAGATAAAAGGAAGTGTGATCAAAAGTAGTTTTACTAACTGTTTCATTATAAAGTGTGTAAAGTTGTATGTTCTATTTAATAAGTTATGCTGCGGTTACATCAATGTGATCTTCGAACTCGTGGATGTTCCCATCTTCATCCACGATAGTAAAGATGATGTGGTATTCCCCTGCGGGAGCCGTATTTGGTACATCTATATGTTTGTGAAATTCTGCTTCGTTCAATTCATGATAATCTTCAGAAAAATCACCTTCAAAATGCCATTCCACTTCTCCTTCACCTACCTCAAGACCGTGAGCATGCACATCTACCAATACTTCATGGATGCCATTTACTGCCTCGATCATAAATTCAATATGGAAGTCACTACCTCTTTCCACAGTTTCATCCATATGGAAATCGCTCACGGTAATGGGATCAAGAATTTGGATATGACCTTCTATTTCCGTGGAATTTCCGAGCGCGTCGGTCACTATTAACTCAATATGGTATTCTCCTGCAGGGATGTTGGTTGGGATGTCGATATGCTCATGGAAAGTAGGATTGATTACTAAATAATCGGCATCGGTCCATGTTTGTTCGTAATCCCAATCTATTTCACCTTCTCCGGCTTCTACTTCGTCTGAGTGAATGTCGATGGAGATACTTTGCACAATTCCTTCAGCGTTGATCTCCGCTTCAAGATGAAGGTCCGATCCTTTATAGGCAACTTGGTCTGTAGAGTGGGCACTGCCCTCCCCAAATTCAAAATTGGAGATGACTGGAGCGGCAACTGCGTCGGTTCCGTCATCATCACTACTACAGGATTGTAGGGCAACGCCTAAAAAAGCGATAATTGCAAGTGATTTTAACATTGATTTCATTTTCTTCTGTTTTTGATGTTAGATATTATTTGATTTAATTAAAATGGTACGGTCATCGAAATGGATAGGTTCCTGCCAGGTTCCGGAACATCGATAAGCCTATAAAAACTGGTATGATCGTAGTATTCTGTATTGAACACATTATTTAGTTTTACACGTAATTGCAAGGGCTGTACAGTTTTGAACATTTTTATTCCTGCCATGGCAGATAGATTTAGTACTTGAAAACCTTCTGTTTTTTCTTCAGGAGGAACAATATCGTTTTGGGCAGCGGTTATTCTATATTCCGCGGCGAGGTTCGGAGCTGTTAAAAAGAATACATTCTTAAACTGATAATTTGCGGATAGCAAGGTGGATAGGGGAGGGTTAAAAGGTAAAGTGAAATCCTTTTTTGGTCCACTGGTCTGCCTGGAATACACATATTCCAATGAAGCATCTAAACGTAGATCATTGGAGATGTTTGTGCCTATCCGTGCCTCGCCTCCAAAACGAATGACCTCACTTTGGGTATATTCATAGATCTGTAAAGTCTCGTAATAGTTTGATGTGGGATTGAGATAGATATAATTTTCAAAATAGTTGAAAAACGGGCTGACACCAAATTCGAAAAGGCTGTTGGAATGATCGATATCCAAATCTATTTGATAGGATTGCTCTGGATCCAAATCAGTTCTTCCTCTTTCGTAACGGTACATATGATAGTTTACCCCATCTGATGCCAACTCATTGGCCAAAGGCATTCTGAAGCTCTTTCCAACATTGACTTTATATGTAGTGTTCTTGTGGAGGTAGCTCAATCCCAAAGAGCCGCTTAGGTTGCCAAATTCCAAATCCTTATCTCGCGCTCTTTGTAAAAAAACATTGGAGGTAGTACCATCTGGGTTGTTTACAACGGATTGGAACCAATCTGTGTACGATTTTGTACGCATTAAACCTGCATCGTATCGTAAACCTCCTTGTAAGTGTAGGTTTTTGTTGATTTTAAAATGGTCAAACACAAATGCCCCTGCAGTGTACCGATCATATGCAGGGATTAAAAAGCCCCATCCCCCGATATTATTGTTCTGGTATTCCGTATTAATTCCAAATACAATATCATGTTTAGGGTTGGGCTTAAAAGTGTCTTTTATATTAAGGGAGTACGTGTTTTTTGTAAACACTCTTTCCTTGCTGTTGGGGGGTGTGGGCATATAACCATGTGGAACCGGTTCGGAGTGTTCCTCTCTTTGGTTGTTTTGGTACCCAAGGTCTATCTGTATAGTGTGCAATCCTTGATAAAGTGTTGTGTTATTGGTGATTTTAAAATGATTTACCTTATGGAAAGGCAGGTCTATATCCCTGTCAGAACTGTCATAATCGATAGAGGAGTTCCTAACCTCAAGGCCATGTGCATTGGCGAAAAATCCATTTTTAGCGTTAACATTACTAAAAAAGGTTTCCGACTTTAGGTTTTCCGTAACAAAACCAATGCTGAAACTGGCATTGGCCTCCATACCTGCTGTATTCCTGAGATGGTTTTCATACAGGTCAAAAATGTAGCCTTCGTAGTAAATTTTATCCGTAGGCACCTTATAATCCCCATAGTCTCTATAAGTCAATCGTCCACGGTAGAACCAGTGCTCTTTTCTTCCTTGGATTCCGGTGGAAATTCCTAAAAGATCATTGTTGGTTTCTCCCAATAGATTTACTTCACCATTAAAGGAGTTGGGCATAGGTATTTTTGGGGATTGTATGTCCACAACACCTGCTATAGCATCTGAACCATATAGCAGGGAAGCGGGCCCTTTTATGATCTGTATGTTTTCTATACCATATTGGTCTATTTCAAGCCCATGATCATTTCCCCATTGTTGGGCTTCGTGCTTAATGCCATTCTGTACCACGCTCACCCTATTAAAGCCGAGTCCCCTAATTACTGGTTTGGATTGCCCTGACCCTATTGTTATGGTACTTACCCCGGGAATTTTTTTAAGGGTTTGCATTAGGCTGTTCTCGCGGTTGATTTGTAAAAACTCCTTATTTACACCTACCGAGATCGTAGAGAGTTCTTGTGCTTGCCTTTTATCGCTCTTTCCAAGAATTTCAACTTCTTCCAAATTGGTGATGGTCTCTTTCAGCCTTACGGTGTAATCACTGATGTTGCGGTTTACTTCAATAACAAATTGTTTTGGAGCATAACCAATATGGGATATTTCGAAGGTGTAAACTCCTTTTGGTACATTTTCCATTCGAAAATCACCATTAAAGGAGGAGATGGCATGTTTGTATTTACCTACAATAGTGGCTCCAGAAATAGGGGCTAAAGTATTTGCGTCAACTACAGAGCCTGTAATTGTGTAGGTTTCTTGAGCCGATATCATGACATGGAAGCCAATGAATAGCCAAGCAAAGAGTATGTATTTTGTCATTTATAAAAACTAGATATTCGATACTAGCTTCTTTCAATAGGAAGCATTTAAGGCAAGGTCCATCACATATGTTTCTAGGAAAAAGGGTTGGCCAAATCCTTAAAAAAGGTATTTGTCAAAGATGATTTTCTAAATGCACCAAAAGGGTAATTTGACTTTTGAACAAAATCAAATTATAGCAAATGGTAAAAATCTAAATACTAAAAACTGGATGGTGAATACTATACAGAAGGGGGAGGTCTGGAAAAGAGATGGCTTTTGGTTAGTGTTCCAGAAGCCTGGAAATAATACGTGCTAGCAACTTTTGGATAGAAAACTACAGGGTTTTCAATAGTTGGCTCTATTGTATCATTTACTATTCCAGGGGTTTGACTATCGTGTGCTATGTTCAAGCATATCTCACAATGGTCTAGATAATCGCCTGTATCATGATGATGGGTAAGCGCATGCAAACCTATCAGCTTGGTTGCCAAAAAGAGGACAAACAAACCGTAAGCGATGCCATTACTAAGACGATTTTTCTTCATGAAGCACCAAATTTATAAAAAAACAATCGAAATATAAATTTGGTTTAAAGTTGTTTGTTGCTTTATCGGCTTATATCCATAAAATCCTTTGCAATGCTTGGTAAAACAAGCAACAGAAGAAAAACGCAGTAAATAGCGGGTTATTTCTTTCATCAGATATACGCCATTTCACAACAAAAGATCCTTGCCATACAACATAACTTCTCCATTCTAGCCTGTTCTTGATAAGTTTGGGTAAGCCTTACTACGTAAGAGTAAACCTCATCAACTAAGCTATGAACAAACCACGATCCTACCTGTACTCCAGGTGTTTTTTATTGATGCTGTTCCTTACGCTCGCATCGGTTCAATCGGGATATTCACAGGATTGTGTGGTAAATGCGGGTTCCGACCAAAGTTTTGATCAAACCACAGCGGTTTTTTTAAATGCGGACACACCGCCAGTAGGTATAGGTGTCTGGAAACAACTTTCTGGCCCTTCTTTGGTGACTTTTGGTGATGCCAACGACCCAAACACCCAGGTCTCCAATACCACTCTCGGAACATATATTTTCGAATGGACCGTTTCAGACGCCTCTTGTGATGAAGCTTCTGATACTGTAGGAATCACTATTGAAGGGATTGACTTGGAAATTGAAATATTCGCAGATGATCCAGAGCCGGAAATAGGCGATGTGGTCACCTTTACTGTCAATCTGAGCAATTTAGGTGATGTAGAGGCTACCGGTGTTCTGTTGGAATATTTTGTGCCCTCAGGTTATAGTAATGTAACGGCGATCAACAACTCTGGTTCTGTAGATGGTTCACAAAAAATAAGCTGGTTCAACTTTAACGTCCCTGTGGGGGTAAATACGGTTTCACTGAATTTTGATGCCACCGTACTGACCCCGACCGGAACCTTGGGAGAATTCACCCATGTGGCTGAAATTGTTTTTGCCAATCAGTTGGATGTGGATAGTACGCCCAACAACGATGATGGAGACCAAAGTGAAGATGATGAGGACAGTATTGCCCCAGCACCACAGCAAGCAGATCTGTCATTGACCAAAACGGTTGTAGGCGGGGATTTATCTCCTTATGTTACCGAACAGATCAGTTTTGAAATAACCATTGCCAACAATGGGCCACACGATGCTACCAATGTGAGGGTGGTAGATCAATTATTATCCGGTTTCAATTTTACTTCCTATTCCGCAACAATAGGTACGTATGACCCCGTTAGTGGTTTTTGGGAAGTGGGTACCCTGGCCAATGGCAGTGTTCAGACACTTACCATAAATGTAGAGGTAAATGCAACGGGAAACTACACCAATACGGCGCAAATAATTGCATCAGACGCGTTTGATATAGATTCAACCCCGGCTAATGGTGTTTCTTCGGAAGATGATCAAGGTGATGTGCTTGTAACCCCTCAAGAATTGATAGACCTATCCTTGATCAAAACAATTGATAAATCACCTCCTTTGGTGAGTGATAATGTCAGGTTTACCCTTACGGTAACCAATGATGGTCCCAGTGAGGCTACCTCAGTGGAAGTAACCGACCTTTTGCCATCAGGATACACCTATGTTTCCGACAATAGTGGAGGAGCGTATAATGAGATTACTGGAATCTGGAACCTTGGAACTTTGGCTAGCGGAAGCTCTACCATTCTTACTATTTTGTGCAATGTAAATGCATCGGGCGTTTACGAAAACAGTGCAGAAATTACGGGTCACGATCAAACAGATGTGGATTCGACCCCGAATAATGACATTCCGGGAGAGGATGATCAAGACAATGTTTCTGTTGTACCCGAACCTTTAGTGGATATTGAAGTAACCAAAATCGTTGACGAACTTATCCCAGAAGTGGGGGAGGAGATACTTTTTACCGTAACCGTTCAGAACAATGGTCCTAGCGATGCCACTAATGTTGTGGTCACAGATGTTCTGGCAACTGGATATCAATTGGTGGGTGCAAACCCATCTGTTGGAACGTATAATGCGACCAATGGTTCCTGGGTAGTGGGCAATTTAGCGAATGGGGTTTCGGAAACTTTGGAGATTTTGGTAGATGTGCTGCCAACAGGAAATTATAGCAATACGGCCGAGTTGACCAATGTGGCCGAAAAGGATGTGGATTCCAGTCCCAATAACAACAATGAATCTGAAGATGATCAGCAGACCATAGAGCCTATAGTAGTTCCGGTGGCAGACCTTTTGTTGCGCAAATCGGTAAACGAGCTGAGCCCATACGTAGGTCAGAATGTGATTTTTACGATCAACATTACCAATTTAGGGCCTAGTGAGGCTTCCGGGGTTCAGGTTATGGACTTGCTTCCAGATGGATACACTTATGTTTCCCATGGTGCTACGTCGGGAATTTATACTCCCACAACCGGAATGTGGATCTTGAACACGAGTATCGGCGATGGAAATACCGAAACACTCTCCATAGTGGCATCGGTGAACAACCAAGGGGATTATTTTAACGTAACCGAAGTATTTGCTGCTGATCAATATGACCCTAATTCGATTCCCAACAACAATAATGTCTTTGAGAACGATCAAGATACTGCAGGAACAACTCCTCTACCATCTGCTGATTTAAATTTGGATATAAGTGTGGATAATGAGTTTCCTGATGTAGGTGCCCAAGTTACCCTTACTGTAACATTGACCAATGAAGGCCCCAGCGATGCCATTGGTATTGCTGTTGAGAATATACTCTCCGACGGGTTTACCTATATTTCCGATGATTCGGGAGGAATGTTCAATTCGATCAATGGGTTATGGAATGTTGGTAATTTGGCCTTGGCATCCCAATCGGAGCTGAACATAGTTGCCCAAGTGAACCCGACCGGAGAATATACCATGAACTCCGAAGTTGTGAACGCTACCTTTTTTGATGCAGACTCTACACCTAACAACAATGTGCCTGCAGAAGATGACCAGGACCTACAAACTGTATCTCCCCGGCAGGTGGCCGATATTTCAATAACCAAAACGGTCAATGATATGAACCCTGAGGTAGGGGACGAAGTGATCTTCACTATTCAAATCGCCAACGATGGCCCCAACGATGCTTCCGGTTTGATCATTAAGGATGAATTGGAGAATGGATATCAATTTGTGTCCGCTCTACCATCATCCGGTATTTATGATGAAATAGCAGGGTCTTGGGATTTGGGCTCACTTACCAATACCTCCACACAAACTTTGGAGATAAGGGCGATCGTACTCTCTACCGGAGAATATAAAAATACGGCCGAACTGATTGCTTCGGACATTTATGATCTAGATTCCAGTCCCAACAATAATCTGGGTTCGGAGGATGATCAATCAACAGTGGTTCCTGTTCCAGATGGGCTCAACGATCTTTCTCTGTCCAAAACGGTGGATAATAACAACCCGAATGTGGGAGATGTGGTTCGTTTTGTGGTGAGTGTAACCAATAATGGTCCTTCCGATGCCAGAAATGTATCTGTTACGGATTTGCTGCCCTCTGGATATACGTACGAGTCTCATACAACAACGGCAGGCGTTTATCGGGCTGATATAGGTTTGTGGAACATTAACAGGGCAATATTGGATCAGGATACGGAAAGTTTGGAAATTTTGGCAGTGGTGAATCCACCAACCAGTACCGAGAACGAATATTTGAATCAAGCATTTATCTCATCAAGTTTGTTCCCAGATCCCGACAGTGACCCATCAACAGGGATTGATGAAGATGATTTTTCCGATGGCATTGCCGATGATGATGAAGCTACTGCTTTTGTAGTGCCACAAACTACCGATCTCCTTATTACAAAAAATGTGGACAATGCTTCGCCCAATATTGGGGATGAAGTGGTATTCGAAATAACAGTTACCAATCAAGGATTGGATGATGCCACCCATATTGGAATTGAGGAAGAATTGCCGTTGGGCTATAAATATGTAAGCTACGAAGCAACTATTGGAACATATGATGTAACAGCTTCCTTTTGGGAAATAGAATCTTTGCCCAGAACGCAAACAGCAACATTGCTGCTAACTGTTGAGGTTGTGGATGTTGATGATTATATCAACAAGGTAAGTTTGGCTTTTGTGGACCAATGGGATGTGGATGAAAGCAATAACTCCGCAGAGGCATTTGTAGAACCTAGTTGTTTGGTGGTGTACAACGAGTTTTCGCCCAATGGCGACGGGGTAAACGACTATTTTAAGATCGATTGCATTGCACGTTATCCTAACAATTCACTACAAGTGTACAATCGATGGGGAAATATTGTGTTCCAGACAAGATCGTATAAAAATGATTGGGACGGAACTACCAATGGCCGTGCAATTGTTCAACCAGAGGACCAATTGCCCGTAGGCACGTATTATTATGTATTGGATTTGGGCGATGGTTCAGAGCCACGAACCGATTGGTTATATATAAACAGATAAGTATGGGGATGGTTTGGTTTAAATATAAAATAATAGGGGTAAGGCAAGTCTGTTTTTTGCTCATTGCCTTATGCTCCCTTTTCGGTTATGCACAGCAGGATCCCCAATTTACACAGTATATGTACAATACCATGAGTGTTAACCCTGCATTTGCGGGAAACAATGGGCATTTAACCGCTCTGTTGTTGCATCGTTCACAATGGGTAGGGATAAATGGAGCCCCGAATACCCAGGTATTGGCAGTGGATATGCCGTTGGAAAATAAAATTGGGGCAGGGGGAATTATTTCCCGTGACGCCCTTGGCCCATCTTCCGAAATATCTGTGGATGGCAATGTTTCTTATACCATACAATTGGACAGTGCCAATAGTAAACTTTCTTTTGGGATGAAACTTGGCGGACGCATTTTTGATGTAGATTTCTCCAAAGGGCTTACAGAGGATGCAGACGTGACATTTCAAAATAATATAAATAGCAAGTTCTTCCCGACCATTGGTGCAGGGTTGTACTATGACACCAAAAAAGGATATTTGGGGTTTGCCATTCCCAATTTCTTTTCGCAAAAGCATTACGATGGAGAGGAGCAGGAAATAGCTGCCGAACGTTTACATTATTACTTTATTGGGGGTAAAGTGGTAGATATTGCCCCAGATGTAAAACTAAAACCTGCCTTTTTTGTAAAATGGGTCCCGGGTGCCCCGATTATTGCCGATGTGTCGGTAAATGCTATGCTCAGAGAGACCTTCACTTTTGGTTTGGCCTATCGTTGGGACGATTCTTTTTCAACTTTGTTGGGTATGCAGATAAACCCAAACTTTAGTGCAGGATACGCCTACGACTTAACCACTTCCAAATTGGCGGGCTACACTGGAGGGTCTCACGAATTATTTGTGAGGTATGAATTTAAATCCCCCAAAAAACAAAAAGAGGAACCTACATTTTAACTGTTTATATTCTTTGGCCGGAAAGTCAGTATCTTTAACATGGCATAAGCTGTAAAAAGATCCGCTATGGAAAGGAATGAGTTATATCCGATTTTTTTAAAGGTTTCCCATCTAAAAGTCCTTATTGTAGGGGGAGGAAACGTAGGCTTGGAAAAGTTGACTTTTTTATTGAAATCCAGTCCTAGGGCGCAAGTGCAGATGGTGGCGCCCGAATTCTTGTCCGATACCTTGGAATTGGCACAAAAGCACGATGTTCAAATTACGAAAGATGTTTATGCCGAACACTATTTGGACAAGAAGCACATAGTGATTGCCTGTACCGATAAGCCCGAAGTGAACGAGCAGGTGTACCATGACTGCAGGAAGTTGGGCAAACTGGTGAACGTGGCGGATAACCCACCATATTGCGATTTTTATATGGGTGGTATTGTAACCAAGGGAAATGTAAAAGTTGCTATTTCCACCAATGGAAAGTCTCCAACAACGGCCAAACGTCTGCGTCAATTTTTTGAAGATGTGCTGCCGGACAATATTGACGATCTGGTAAACAACCTAAATGAATATCGAAAAACCTTAAAAGGAGACTTTGAGCAGAAGGTCGAAGCCCTGAACGAGTTTACTAAAGGTTTGGTAAACAAAAAGGATTAAAAGCTTCTACAAACGTTTCATGGCCTCGATTAGGTCGTCCTTTTTTCTTGGTGAAATGTTGACCTGCAATTCGTTGTTCATAATAACATATCCACCATCTGATTTTACATATTTTTTTACCTTTTTCAGATTGATGAGATAACTGTTGTGGACCCTCATAAATTGATGCTCGGATAACAGGTTTTCATATTCTTTTAAGTGTTTGCTTACGAGCAAGGTATTATCATCCTCTAGCATAAAACTGGTGTACGAGCCATCCGCTTTGCAAGCTATAATCTCATCAATACCTATAAATTCCATGCCCGCAGTGGTGGCCAAGCAAATTTTTTCCGGCCTAACCTTGCCGCGCGAGATACTTTGCATTAATGTATCCAATTGCTCCCGATATACGTTGGTGTCCATACGGGTTCTAGCTTTTTCTACGGCTTGTTGAAGTTCGTCCAGATCAATAGGTTTTAATAAGTAATCCAAAGAGCTGAATTTTATGGCCTTGATCGCATACTTTTCGAATGCAGTGGTGAAAATAACTTCAAAATTTGGGTCCTTGATTTGGTCGAGGACATCAAAACCTACTCCGGATTGTAATTCTATATCGAGGAAAACAATATCGGGACTATAAATGGATAATACTTTTACGGCCTCTTGGACAGAGCCGGCAGTTGCTATTACTTGAACATCTTTACAAAATTCTTCCAACATAGATTTTAGGGTTTCCCGACTATGCTTTTCATCTTCGATAATTACTGCTTTTAAAATCATTGGGTTATTTTTAGGGGTTATGTATTTTTATTACCGCTTTGGTACCTATTGGTTTTCCTGTAGAATCGTATTTGTCAACAATTTCCACCGAGTTTTTGCTTTGCTCCATTGTATTTAAGAGTTGTAGTCTTTTTTCGGTGATTTCCATGCCTCGGGATTTTTGACATGACTTTTTGAATATCCTTTTTTTGTGGTGCCTGCCAATTCCGTTATCCTCAATTATAATTAAGCAGTAATTTTCTTCCCTCAGAAATCGAATGGAGAGATTTTTTTCTCCCTCCTTTTTTTCTATTAATCCATGGATCAGTGCATTTTCTACAAATGGCTGTATAAGCATTAAAGGAATTTCAATATTTTCAATATCAAGTCTGTCCTCTATTTCTATGGTATATTTAAAAGAGTTGTCAAAACGTAAAGATTCCAACTCAAGATACGATTTTATTACACTGATTTCCTCATCAAGGCTTACGAGGGTCAAATGTGAACTTTCTAGGACATTTCTGGTCAATTTTGAAAATTTTGAGAGATAGCTCAATGCCGATACCCTATCGTTCTTAAGAATTAAATGTTGTATGGAGTTTAAAGAGTTAAAGATGAAATGAGGGTTCATTTGCGAACGAAGTGCAATTATTTCTTTGACCGATACTTCTTGTTGTAAGTTCAATTTTTCCTCGTAATCAAGTTTGATTTTATACGCAAGCCCGAGTGAAAAGATAAGAATTTCCATAATGGACCCGACCATTATAAGATTTTTGTTTGAAGATAATAAATAGAAGAAAGTGCTCAATACAAACATTAGAGAGCCAAAAACAAAAAATCTGACAAGTATATCTTTAAACTTAAAAAGTAAATATATCAGCCCGAAAAGGTAAAGCACGTAGATAATACTATTATGGGCCAACAGTATAAATTCGTGTGTTTTAATAGCTGAATTAAAATAGGCGAAGAAATCTAAAATAATCAGTACGAGTAGAGAGATAATGGTATAGTCGATGCCAATATTTATTGATGGGTAGTTTAAAGGTGTATTTAGATAGAATTTGGCAAAAAGCAGATAAAATATATGAAACAATATGCTCGAAACTATGGTTGCCCAGGTCAACAATTTGCTTTCAAAAATGAAACTTAGTTCGGGTATATTGTAATCTATTAAGTAGATCGCTGAAAAAAGTATGTGCAACGAAAAGAAAAGAAATTCCCTTTTATGGATATTTATATATGTTGATAAAAACGTTAAGAAGACCGTACAGCAAGCTCCAAAATAGAAAATAAGGGGAGTTAATTGCCTTAATTGCTGGTCTGTATTATAGAGTGTTAAACTTCGGGCCTTCAGTATTCTTTTAAATGCGACTAATTCACCAGAGGCAGGATACATTCTTAATAGTATATTTTGGTTCAAAAAAGGGAGACTAGATTGGATAAGCGATAAAATAGTTTTGTCCTTTTGGCAAAAAAAATGTTGAAAAGCGTCGGTTCTATTATTATTCCTGTAATAGGTAAATGGTGTTCTTTGCCTACACTGAGTGATAAAAGCGTAAGCCTCATTGAACCAAACTTGGCTTATTTGATTCAAAACAATTTTTGATTCATCGATACCTTGTGGAAAATTAAGATCTTCTTGTAGCCCGTAGATGGATTTTAAATTATTACCTGTTCCGTTTGGTGAATCGTGATAATGCTCTTTTGTTTGATTATTTGTAGTTCTTTTTAGCGTAGTAAAAAGATGTTGGTGAATTATAAGGGAAAAGAAAACTAAAGTTAAAAGGGTAATAAGTCCTTTAAAAGCTGCCAAAGAGTTTGTTGATGGTACGCTCGACTTTACACTAGTATAGCAGGGAAAGTTAGTTTTATTAAATAGGCGTGAACAGTATATTTTATTGGTTAAATGAAGCATTTTAAAGGTTAAGATTAAGGAGGGACGTAATTGTATTTAAAAGAAAATTCTTTCTTTTAAACATGAATTGGATTATTTTTTTATGTTTGAGAACTACTGGAGAATGATGCTTTTTTGAAACATATGTTTGGGCAAACATGTATTTTAATCTATTCATGAACTCATATTTGTGGGAAATTTTGTGTGGCCAAAGACCACAATCTCACACGTTTTAGATTTTGAGCATTTCGGGGGAAGGGTGTATCGGGTATTTACTATCTTTTTTAAAAAGAACAGATACAAATAGATTAACAAATAACTCACCATTTTCTTTTCTTGTTTTAACTGTTGCGCAGCATAACCCCATACTTGCTTTCAGCTGAAGAAATTACTAATGGTGAGTTTTATCAAATAATCTATCAAATGTTTTGGACTGCACTGCCTTCATCGCCAGAACCGAAGACAAGAACAATATTTCATTTGTGCAGCCCATTGTTTATTTTTTCAATGGTTAAATCTACATTCCCTCTGGTAAAAAAAACATGGTGATTTGATGTAGGGGGTGTTTGAATTCACGAATGCCCTTTTTGAGTTTATATGATTATGTTCCCTTTGGGAAAAAGTGGGATTTACAGTTTATATAAAATCCCACTTTTATAACAGGAGAACACTAAATGTTTTTAAATTGGACATTGTTCCTAGGCTGAATGGCAAAGTTTATGTTCCTTGCTTTTGGCCTTTAAACCGACCCCGATCAATGATTTTTTAGATGGCATTTTAGCAATAAAATGCCCTTTAAAATCAATGGACGCAATGTTACTTACATAACCAAGTACGTCTTCATAGTCGTTGATATTTATTCCTGATTTTTTTAAGTTTTTATGTACTAAGGATACACTTGAACTTGTTTCCCAATCGCCATTAACTCTTGAGTCCTCTGATTTAATGATCAAAACCTTAAGCTTTTTTAAATGCCAAGCGGGAACATAAAAATTGGAGACCCCGTCTTTTATTGATTTGAATGTGACATAAACCTTACCTACATTTTTATATACATTTACTTTATAGCCCATCTCGGTATTGTTTAGGGGCAGTTTAAGGCACGAATCTTCTGACTCTAGGTAAAACAAAATTGGATTGTTCCTAAGTATATTTTCAGTAATCTGTGGCACATCCAAAGTAAAGGACCATCCAGGTAATTGTTCTCGAATGTCAAAGGATAACAATTCCACCTTACTTTGAATTGTTGACGTTGGAGAATCTTTAAGAATCTTTATTTCGGAAGAGGATTTGTTTAAAAGATAAACAGGATATCCTATAATAATAGCAGCGCAAAGTAATGTCCAAATTATGGTTAGTAAATGCATGACACAAAAATTTATTTAAACCTTGGGAACTTTAAATCATACCACAAATAACAAATTAATATTGAGTCTTTAGGGTAACAATTTACGAATGGGCGTTTCCAATTGACGTATGAAAATCAATCGATTATATGTTTGGTTTTATGGATAAAATGCACATTTGCTATTCGATATCAACATAACTCTAAAAAAAGGATGGTTACTTAAATCTTATGCAGGCTTTTTAAATTCTTTTAAAGACCTTGAGTTTGATAGTTGTATTGACTATCTATTTCTCTTTTGCCTTTTCAATTTGGCCAATAACCCCCATTACATCATAATTGGCAATTTTACGTGTACTGTAATTCCTTTTTATATGGTTGATATATGTATGAATTTCTAAGGTGTAGTAGTTTTCAAGTTCGAAAACAGGGTCTTTGGCAATTTCAATACTACTGTTAACTTTCATTTTTCCATAAGCCCTAGCATGATAAACAATTTTGTGGTTATTACTCTCGTTATCCATCCATTCAATAGTTACCTCGATAAAGTCATCCATTCGCTCCTTTAGTTTATAGGAAGCATGCTTTGGTATTTTTCCAAATTCATATTCTGATTTTACCAGATCTAAAATCCATTTTTCTAAAAAATTCCCTTTCATTGTCAATTAAGTTTTAGGTGTTCTGATTTGGTCCCATTGCTGGGTTTTTTGGTTCAATATTTTTTTGGGGTTATGCGTTTTTTTAATAAACTAGACGAACATATGTGCCAAATGTTCGGTTTTTAAGAGCATATATTAGGAGGTTAATAGATGCTAATTATTTTCAAAGATGTTTTTAAACCAATTTATGGCATTGGTTCGTGCAATAATTCTTTTGTCATTATCGTCAAAATCAAATCCATGACCAACTCCCTCATAAACCCTTAATTCGACAGGAGCTCCTTTTTCTTTAAGAACATCAACAAGGCAAAGTGTGTTTTCAGTTAAATACCCATCCGATGGGATTTGATATAGCATTGGGGCGTAGGGTTCAAAAATATTTCCTTGCAAGGCATTTCCGCCACATGGACTGGCGCCCCAATAATTGTATCCAACGGAACCACCATAATAAAAAACTCCTCCAGCAAAGCCTACTTCTGGATTAGGTAAGGGGGCCAAAACCCCAGAAGAAGAATTATATTCTTTTCCATCAAAGGTTTGTGTCCATTGCCAATTAGCAGGTGTTTTGTCCGTATTGTACAAAGTGGATGCAACAGCACTTGCTCCATCAGAAAACCCTAGCAACCCTACGTCTTTGGGGTTTACTAAATTTGTGCCGTCTTCTAATTTTAGCTTTTTCAATACATCTAGAGCAGCATAGGCGTCTCTTGGTCGTATAAATTGCGAGCTTATTTTAAAATTATCTGGAGCAGTGGTCCATTTACCAGATCGGGTGGTTACCCCCCTGCCAGAATAACTATCTACAAAAGCACCGATTATACAATTAGCATTGAACAGTTCGCGCCACTCATTATTTTGACCTGACATTTTACCCGTTTTTGGATCATGATCAATCCACATACCATCCGAACCATGCATTACCACAACTGCAGAGTAATCCCCTTTATCACAACCTTGCGGAATAGATAGGAGGATAGGGATTTTATAGTTGTCCACAATGGCATATACCATGGTGTCTTTAGTGGATTGATGGACCACGACTTCGGGACTTTTCAAGACAGATAATAGAGCATCATCCTGACTACAGGACCAGCAGAACAGGCCAATAGTTAAGGATAGTAGGGAAAATTTTGATAAAGATTTGGTGAACATTTTCATAGTATTAATTTTTTAGTAAGTACATGAGCAATTTGAAATTCCTTGAAATAGGTCAATTCCAAGAGTTACCACATGGGTGCCCGAGGAATATCCAAGTAATTCATTAACAATAACTTGGTATGAGTATCCAAAATAAAAATCACCTTTTTTAAGCCCAATAATAGGAGCTACGTAAAGGGGGGATCCTAACTGATCGTTTAAAAACCGATAGGTAATACCGGCGTAGTAGTAGTTTAAAAAGTCATACCATTTAAATTTGGTATTCATATCTGTGACAGATCTTCCATCATTTTCAAAATACTGGAAGAAAACAGAAGGTTCTACCTCAAAGTCTGTTCTCCTATTTTTTCTGAACTTATATCCTGTATAAACATAGTAGTTACGTAGTGTGTTGGGCTCAAATATAGGGTCGAATTTTTCAAATTCTTTGTTGAGAATGTTGGAAGCATTCAAGCTCAAATAAAAACCACCGCGGCGGTATAAGGTTCCAATGTCAAAATTGGGATTGCTCGATGCCCGTTCATTTGAGATAGCTAAATCCTTTTTGGCTTCTGGATCAAAATTTTCAACGTCAATTCTAAATTGGTTTAAACTAAAGGAGAGCGCAAAAGAAAAGTAACTGTCATCATATTTATCTATGGTTAAATGGTGTGCAAAAGAAACCTTACCTCCCCGTTGTTTGGTTTCACCATTGGAATCATTGTAAATCACCATCCCAATTCCTGATCGGTTTCCCAAACGCACGTCGGCGGACAATGTTTGTGTATCTGGAGCATCCTTAATGCCTACCCATTGGGTTACCCCATTCATCCTCACCTTAACATAGTTTCCAATTCCAGCATAGGTGGGCGACATTAAAAACGGATTGTCCGATAAATATTGAGACAATTGTGGAATGGTCAATTCCTGTCCCTTCATCAGGAAAAAACTCATACACATTAATATCATTATAATTTTCTTCATCTATCAATTCAATTTTATCTATACAATGTGAAGTGCCCTACAAACTCTCGTCCAGACCCATCATTTAATTTCACTATATACCAATAATCACCAGATGGCATAGGTTTGGAATCATATTCGCCATCCCAAGCCCCTGAAGGCCCTAGAATCCTAATTTTTCTTCCGTATCTATCAAAAATGTATGTTTCAATATCAGGGAATAGTTCAGTGTTTCTAGGTGCCCAATAATCGTTTTGTCCATCAAAGTTTGGAGTAAAGAAATCTGGAATAGAGATTTCTATTAAGTTCATGGCAATACTTTGTACCATCTCGCAACCATTACTGTCAATCACTCTTACGGTAAAAGTTCCACTTCGACCTATATTAAATGTGTTTGATGAAGTTCCCTCATTATCATCGAAGAAATAGGTGTAAGGTGCAGTGCCTCCAGTTACATTCGCAGTAATTTGATTGACATAGTTATTGGTCAAGATCAACTCTAAAGGCTCAAAATTATCTACTTCAAAAAGAACCTCTCCTATACAACCATTATTGTGGAGAATAAACAGACTATGATTACCAGGACCGATGTTTTCAAAATCAGGACTCAAGATAAAATCGTTGGGTTCAGTAGAGTCCAGTGCATAAAGAACATCGTTGCTCATCGATTGATCTAACAAGGTTACATCAATAGTGTTCGATGTAAGATTGTTATCACAGAAATATACAACTTCAATTGAAGCACCAAGGTTTGGTCCGCTTGGCAGAATGGTAAAGCTTGTATTGGTTTCACAGCCCGTATCATCGGTTATGCTCATTTCATAATCGCCAGAAGACAAATTGTCTATGGAAAAAGAATCTGAATTGAAAACCAAAGGAGTCATATTGTTTAGCTGAACTGTAATAGGGAAATCAGCATCTCCAATTTCTATAGAAACAGAACCATTGTCGCTTGCCCCGCATGTTGAGGGCTGTACGGCCACGGCCTGTATGGTCGGCGCGTCGGGCGATGTGAGCACGGCATCGGGGTCCTGCTGGGAGGTACATCCGTTGACGGTTATGCTCAAGTTGGTGTAGTTGGCCGCTGCGAGGCCTGTTACGGTGGCGGCGTTGGATGCCACTGCCACGTTGTTGAAGCTGCTGCCGTCATAGCTTATGGTATAGTTGCCATCGGGCACGTTCTCGAAAGTGAACTGTATCTGTCCGTCGCTTGCCCCGCATGTTGAGGGCTGTACGGCCACGGCCTGTATGGTCGGCGCGTCAACAATACCAAAAGTAAAAGTATCTTCGTGTTCAAAATCTACTAGGTCAAAATATGCATTATTATTACCATCAATACTAGTAGCACTTATTTCTATTATTGTGCCTGTTGTAAAATCATCATCACCATCTGTATCTATCAACAGCTTGATATCACAATAACCACTATTCAAAATGTTAGAATCGGAAAGATTTACACGGACACTCACATCAGTAATTGGATCTACTCCAAAT
>JAAEZN010000003.1:91929-101494 GCA_018222835.1 Algicola sp.
TACTTTCCATTCCCTTTCAAGGCGAAAGTTAATTCCGTCAGGTAGCTCTGTATCAACTCGGTCAATACTTAAATCGTTATTCCCCCAAAGCAAATAATTGTGTGCATATGAAGCTCCGTCACCGTCGATAGATGCACGGTTTAAATCTAGATTATCTGTACTAAAATTTGTATTGGTAGACATTGTAACTATGGCATCGTTGTTCACGCTTTTTGAGATTCGCTGATCAAGATTGTACCAAAGTCTGTAATCGGGGGCACCGGCACTTTGGTGTCGATCAACACCAATACCAGCTATATCGTGTTTATAAGTTATATTGGGCTGCCATATAATAGCCCCATCAGCTGCTAGGTAATTATAAGTTCCATTTCCAACAATGCTACCCAATTGGTTTTCATCAGTCAAGGTGATACCATATTTAATAGCCAAATAGCTTTCTACCCTATTTCTTATATTGTTAGTAATAGAGAGGCCCCTGCTTACATCAATTAAAATCACTTCAGCGATATCTCCTGTGAGGTTACGGTTAGAATCGTTGCTATTGAAATGCTTGCCAAGTCTATTGTATGGAAAAAGTGGATTGTCAGCAAATAGATCATTCCTAATCACGGTTATATCTTCGATACCATTTACATAAGTAATTAGACTTTCTTGGTTTAGTGATGTTGATCGAGTGAATACTCCTATGGTAGGCTCTCCCATAAGATTAATAGTTCCGCTTTGAAAGAATCCAACTCCTCCGTCCCCAAACCAAGTTCTACCAATTGAAAAACTGTTATTGCTTGAAACACCTAAAGAAAGATTTGTATACCAATCATCTGGGTTAAAGGAGGTATGGTGTACGTCGACATCCCCTCCAAAAAGTAAGCGTTGGGTCTCCGCAGTATTTCCTGCTCCCACCGCTTTAAAAACAATAAATACCGCAGCATCTTCTTGGGAATGTGACCGAAAATGTAAAGCTTGTCCAGTGCCTCCATTGGCATTACCATCGAATTGTACAACAGGGTTGAAATTTAAGTTATCCGTGTTGTTCCTACGGAAAATAGGAGTATCTGGAACTGAACCAGTCGGTGATAGAAAACCTACGCCTACAGGATAATCAAAACCAGGAGGGGTTCCATTCCAAGCATTAGGGTAATCTGCCATATTTGCAGGATGTGGAATGGCATCTTGTGGCTGAAAATCAATAATGTCATACCATGTAGTGACTATTGAACCATCCCCTCCAGGATTTCCAAAAGTACCTGGAACACCTGGGTCAGGGTCGAAGAAATTAAAGGCTGCAGGATCAGCGTTTATAGCTTTATCGGCCCTAAACCATGTGTCGTTTCTCGTTTGACCATATAATTGACCGCCCAGTAAAAAAAACAGTAGTATTCCTGCTTTGAACAAGAAGTTCTTTGTCAACCGGAAGAAAGAATCGTTTTTATTGTTTGATAATGTAAGAAAACAGTTAAGTAGAAGTTTAGTCATAAGGTTAAATTTTTGATTGATTCCCATCGTAGAAACTGATAAGAAACAGATTTGGTTAGTATAAAATAAAGTAGTATTTAGATACTTAGGGCCTACTAATTAACCTATGGCCCTTTACAATTGATGAATGCCCCAATTGGATCAACGAACGAAAAATGAAATTGATTTTCAATGAGTTACATTTGTAGGTTTTTACCTTCAAAACGATTGTTTTGTGACCTTATGGATTCTAAAAGAAGCCGCCAAGATTTACTTGGCGGCTGAACCATCTTATGTATTTAAGAACTAAAGAGATACACCAAACCTAGTTCTAACGAGAATAATAACTTTAAAGATGGTTATTTGATCAGGTTAATTTCAACTCTTCTATTCTGTTTTCTTCCGAGTTTGGTTGCGTTGGTCGTAATTGGTTTTTCTTCTCCAAAGCCAACGGCGCGCAATCTATCTGCTGAGATACCTTCATTGATCAAAAAGTCTAGGACCGAATTAGCCCTGGCTTCGGATAATCTTTGGTTACTAACACTGCTTCCTACGCTATCTGTATGCCCTTCTACCGTAAATTTGGCATTTGGATACTCGTTTAAGATCTGGATGATATCTACCATTACGGCTACAGATTCCGATTTAATTGTCGCTTTTCCTGTATCGAAAAGAATAGTTTTTGCGTAGTTGTTCAATTGTTTCTGAACTTCTTGCGTTACTTCTGGGCAGCCATTATTACTGATTGGCCCTGCTAGTTCTGGACATTGATCATCTATATCGATCAAGGTGTCTCCATCTTTATCGGGGCATCCATTATGTTCTTTTTTTCCTGGATTTTGAGGGCAACGGTCTTCTGAATCTATTATGCCGTCTCCATCGGAATCTGGACAACCTTTGTGTTCAATAGTTCCAGGTGTTTCCGGGCACGTATCATCTTTGTCCAAAACCCCGTCTCCATCGGTGTCAGGCCATGGACAACCATTGTTTTCTGCAGGCCCTATCTTATTCGGACAATCATCGTCCTTATCCAAAATCCCATCTTGGTCGGTATCTGGCCAAGGACATCCTTGATTTTCGATTGGCCCGGGTATTTCTGGGCAACTGTCAATACTGTTTTTAAGTCCATCGCCATCTTTATCCCTAAGCTTGCTGTGATAGACCGGGACTTTGAGTCCGGCATAAATATCCAAGGATTTACCCTGATCGAACAATGATGTTAAAATTGAACCTGAGCCTATGTAAATAGGTCCTGCCCTAAGTCCGGCTCCCCAGCGGAAACCTATATCTTGCATTAGGCTTATGGGCGAGTATATGCTTAACCAAGCTGTTTCCAATCGGGGGGAAAGTGAAACTTGATTTTGAATATGATGAGTGTTTAAACTGTTCTTTTTTCTTAATGAGAAATCTGAGTTTAAGTTAAGATAGAACTTTGAATAAATATTCCAATCTACATTCCCGTGCAGTGCGGTGGGTAGTCCAGTTTTAGATGATTCTTGAAGCCCATTGACAGTATTGAAATTGTTTTTAAGCGCATCTTCAAGATTCTCACCATCAAAATTGTCTATGCTCTGATTATTGTTTAAATCATAGGTTTGTTGTTCTCCACCTTTGTTATTGATACTGCCAATGTCGGTTATGGATACTCCAAATTTGAGTTTGTATTTGTTGATGCCCCTGTTCGAGACTTTATTGCCATCGAGGTCAACCAGTTTCTGATCTTCATGATCGGGCCTCCATTCATATACAAAGCCTACATCTGCACCTAAACCAGTGGATTGCCCAAATTTGCTAAAAGTATCTTTAAAACTTTCATCTCCTCCAATATCGTAACCATAGGTCAATAATCCATTTGTTGCAACCGTTTGGTCATTCGCATTATAGTCAATTGTTATTTCGGAACCGTTAAGGTAGGTATGGTGTATGCCGGAAAGATACTTTAGGGTAACACCCCCTTTTAGAAAATGTTGGTCTTTGTCCATTATCACCCTTGCATAAGTAGCTCCGATTTCGGTCCAAAGGTTAAGCTCGCCCGATAGGTCGCCTTCATCTATGGAGAAGTTTTCATTTTCATCAAATCCCCCTTCTTTGTCTATTGTAGAACCGTCAATATCATCAATATTTGTAAAAATACGACCGCGCGTATATAGTGCCACCGAGTGTTTTTCTGAAAGGCTGATCATTGCGGAGGGACCAAGTATGTCTAAATTTGCCGCTATAAAATTGTCGCTTTTAGGAGTTGTTTCCGCTTCATCGAACGCTTTGCCCGGATCTTTGAATATATCTCCCAAATTGGCACTTAGATAGTTGTTTCCTAAAAAACCGCTTATACCTATAAGGTTAATGTCCAATTTTAATCTGGAATCGGCAATGTTCGCAGGGTTAGAAATAATTCCATGTACTCCGTTGTAATTGTCCTCCAAAAATCCAACATAGGATTGAGCACTTATTATTTGTACAGTTAGTATGAATAATAAAGAGGTCAATAATTTTAGTGAAATAATTTTTTTTGTCTTCATGATTTTCAAATTTGTATGGGTGTTGTTTTTTCTTTGAAAAGCACAAATAGACTATAAATAATGAAGCGGGTTATAAGGCAATGAACGAATGAGGCTTTTGAATTGACGGATGCTGGAATTGAGTTTATCGTGCGTTCAACCATAAAGAATATTCCTACGGCAACTAAATGGGAGGGAAACAAAAAAACCATTACGACCAAGGAATCATACAATTCCTTGGCGTAACGGAAACCTCAACTAAACTAAACACTTTTATGACCAACAGTCGTCAAAAGTGAATTGCTATATGTGCATACGTTAAAAATTGATCTTGCTATTCAATTGTGATTAACGGTTTATTGCAGAACAAACATATGAGCAAAAAATGAGATTAAAGTACGCCGATTAACGGATGGCCTTTTTGAACCAACGAATGGCCTGTTTGATTTGATATGGAAAAAATCAGCATAAAAAAACAGCCCTAAAAAGGACTGTTCTTAGCATGTAATGCGGTATTGAGGATTAAACTTCCTCTACAGATGCATCCGGTGCGTTCTTTTTTACAGAAGCAATTCCGTTTTCCATGGCCGAATCACTGGAATACATTTCGCTATTGCCAATAACCTGCCCGTTGGATGCTTTTAGATTAAAGAATGGGCTGCCATCCTTTGCTGTGTTTCTTTCAAAATATTTATCGTCCTGTGAATGTTTTTTCACAGACTCGATACCATTTTCGCAAGCATCTTTGGATGAGTATCCCTGACTGCTTAAAATTACTTGACCGTTTCCAGCTTTTAAGTTGAACCTAAATTTACCGGCTTTATCCGTTTTGATTTCAAATTTTCCCATACTTGATATATTTTAAGTAATAAATCTAGAGATTTTCTTAAAAAATGACCAATAAAAGATGTGAAAGTTGTTAATAAAACAAGCTTTTGACATTTTGGGAAATATTTATCGAGCATACTCTAGGCTATTCCACAAAAAAGGAGACTAAACAGTCTCCTTTTTATTTGTTCAAAATTTATTGATTACACCCTTATCTGCCCGTCTCCAAATACATAGTATTTGTTGGTGACCAATTGTTTTAGCCCAAGGGGCCCACGATGGTGCAATTTATCTGTGCTGATCGCTAATTCTGCACCAACGCCCATTTGTCCGCCATCGGTGAATCGGGTAGAAGCATTTTGATATACGGCGGCACAATCTACATTTTCCATAAATATTTGTGCGGCATTGTTGTTCTCCGTCATAATGGATGCCGAGTGACCGCCGGAGTTTTTATTGATTTTTTCCATGGCTTCATCGATATTATCAACTGCACCGATTACACACTTCATGGCCAAGAACTCCTCTTGCCAAACAGATTCCTCTGTAATGGCATCCTCATTTGTCAATGTTTTTTTGACTTTATCGTCCACGATAATGGAGACATTGCTGGCCGTAAGTATTTGTTGAAGCTCTCTGAGCTTATTTTCATAACCATCTATTTGGGCGTCCATCAAAATTTTATCCAAGGCGTTACAAGCAGATATCTTATGGGTTTTTGCGTTCAAAATCACTTTTAAGCTTTTGTTCCAGTCTGCCTCTTTGTGTACATAAAGGAAATTGTTTCCTCTACCACTGATCAGAACTGCACACTTGGCATGTTCTTTTACGAAAGCGATCAAGCGTTCACCTCCGCGAGGTACTATCAAGTCCAAGTCTTGATCTGGGTTCCTTAAAAACTCCTGTGTTTGTGTTCTGTCCATTTCCAAAAACTGGATATAATCTTCGGATAGTCCGTTTTTGTTCAAGGCTTGGTGCCAAAACTTCACCAAGGCTTTATTGCTATGGTAGGCTTCTTTACCTCCTTTGAGCAATATTTTGTTGTTGGCCTTAAATGCAAGTACGGCAGCCTCAACGGTTACATCGGGGCGAGATTCGTATATGATCATTATAGTACCAAAAGGTGCTGTTTTGTTGATGATTTTTAGCCCGTTGTCCAATTCCCTTGTCGAAATTTCCTTGTTAACTGGGTCATTTTGTAAGCGAACCTCTTTTACGGCCTGAATCATTTGACCTACTTTCTTTTGGTCCACTACCAATCGATCGTACAATGCTTGATCGTCCCGGTTGAATGCGTCTAGATCTTTTTTGTTGGCTTGGAGCAATTCGTCTCGATTTTCATCAAGGATGCGCTCCATATCTTGTAATACTTTATTTTTTAAATCTGTTTTTAATAATTTCATTACTGTTATTTTGAAACTTCTGTTCCTACGTTCTTTCCTTCTACAACATCCAAGATTACGTTCCCTCGTTTCCCATTTACAATATAGGAGGGGATGTCGTCAGCGGCAGCTTTTTGGGCATAGTTCAATTTTGAACCCATTCCGCCACGGCCTTCGCCTTCTTGCTTGTTTCCTTCCTCGATGTATTTGCCCAAATCTTCTTTAGGCTCAACCTTATCTATTACTTTGGATTCTGCTTTTTCCGGGTGTCCATCGTAAAGCCCATCGATATCTGTCATCAAAATGAGCTTATCAGCCTTCATTAATTGCGCAAGCAAGGTTGCAAGCTCATCATTGTCCGAGAACATGGACATGGAAACGGAGACTGCATCATCCTCGTTGGCTACGGGGATAACTCCTTCGGAAAGGAGACCTTCAATACAGTTGATCATGTTATCGCGGTGAACACCGGGGTTAAAATCCCTTTTGGTCGGGAGTACTTGGGCGCATTTCATCCCGTAATCACTGAATATATTGTAGTAATGTCTCATCATTCTAGGTTGCCCGATAGCCGAATATACTTGTCTGCGTTGGGTTTTGTCTTTGATCTTAGCTTTTCCCAAAACCTCTTTTCCGGCAATTACCGACCCAGAGGAGACCAGAATGGTCATGATGTCCCTTTCGTAAAGTTCGGCAATTTGTTGTACCAAACTGTTGAGTACAGGTCTTACTATTCTATTGTCTTTGTTGGTCATCACATTTGTACCTACTTTGATGACCACTAGTTCTTTATACATGTTTTAGTATTCTTCGCCCAGTTCCACAGCTCTTCCAAATGCTGCAAAGGCGGCTTCTTTGATTAATTCGTTTACATTGTTGTCTTCCATTGAATCCAAGGCGGCCCTTGTAGTTCCTCCTTTTGAGGCTACCATTTCCATCCACGTGTCGGGATTTAGGTTGTTTTGGTTGAACAACTCCACGGCACCGGTAAAGGTTTGGCTTACCAACACTTTGGAAACATTTTCGGAGAATCCCATTTGGAGGGCGGCTTCCATCATGCTCTGCATAAAATAGAACACATACGCCGGTCCGCTCCCGGATATTCCTGTGGAAGCATCGATGAATTTTTCATTTTTCACCCGAAGTGATTTTCCTGTGGTGTCCAATAAGCCTTCCACCATAAAAAGTTCCAATCTGGATACCTCTTCGGCGGATACGTAGCTGGTTAAACCTTTACCTACCTGCGCTGGTAAATTGGGCATCGCCCTAACTACTTTTTTAATGCCCAAGGATTCTTGGATATAGTTTATGGTGACACCGGCCATTATGGAAATAAACAGTTGTTCGGGATTCACCAATTTTTTCATGCGTTGGAAAAGTTCTTCGGCATGATAGGGTTTTACGGCCAAAAAGATGATATCCGCTTGTGGAACACAATCTTCGAGTTTGTCTATGGCATCGAAGTAGGCGATTTTACCTACTTCTTCCAATTTTTCTTTTGATTTGTCCAGCACCATAATGTTGCGTTTTTTCAACAGTTTGGATTTGGACATACCTGTGGCATAGGTAAGCCCCATGTTACCTGCACCAATGACCAATACTTTCATTTTTTGTTTTAAAGGGTTATATAATAGATTGTGAAATTGTTATGCCAATACATTGCACTCTTTGCAGTCTTTAATTTTTCCGTCGTAAGTTTCGCGGTACTTGTGCAAAGTGCGCACAGGAAGCCCCATAATGTATTTTTTAATATAGGTTACCTGGGTGGTGAGTTCGCCCATTTTAACGCTATATCGTTTTTCATACTTGGTTTCCCTTTTGATTTTTGAAAGTTTCATCTTGTTGTTCTTAATACTATTTTTAATGTTAATGGTCGTCCTGCTCGTTCAAGAACTGTTCCTTATATTGCGCCTTTTTTATAGTTTTACGACGCTCTACCGATTTTTTTGTGTATTCTTGGCGGTTTCTGATTTGCTCTAAACGCTTTGTGTTTCTGTATTTCCTTTTGTAGCGTTTTAGAGCCCTTTCGATACTTTCGCCAGGCTTGACTTCAATTTTTAGCATATATGGATTTATCTGTTCAATCTCATTTCTAAATGGGTTGTGTTAAACCCTTTTTCTTCAAAAAAGTTTTTGTTTGGATACTGGTTTTCACTGGTTATATGTGTGGTTACACCTCCTTTGCAATATTGGAGCGTGTAATCCAAAAGCTTTTGTTCGACACCTATGTTTCGATATTCCCTATGTACTACAAAGAACACTAGGAAGTTTTCCGGTATGTAATCGCCCATCCCTGTTTTGTTTACCACGGACAAGCCCAAGATTTTATCGTTCTCTTCCATTGCGAACACATATCCTCCAAGACCAGGAATATCTTTGGTGGAATATTGGATTGCCTTTCTTATGGCATTTTTTGACGCTTTTCTTCCTTCTTGATTATTAAAAAGGAAGTTGGCAAACCTGTCGGCTTCCATGGTAGAAAGTCTTGTATAGGCATCGTAGGTTTTGATTACCATGCGTGTATTTTGAACGATAACGGATTAAGTTTTTTTGATGACAAAAAGGAGTTGCACGGCAATGCTTGGATAGTTTCCAAACATTCCATTTATCGGTGGTACATTTCCCGGTTTAAGAGAAGGTAATTATAGGGTAGGGGGAATAAACTTATCTGGCTGGTTTCGGAATACCAGATAGTTAAAACTTAAAATTCTACAGTTTTTTCTCTCGTGGAGCTTAACTTTCATCGGAACAAAGGTAAGTAAAACAGTACTTAAATCCCAATAATACTGGGGTTTATGATTTTTATAACGTTTGTGGGAAGAAGATTTAGACTTAAGAGAACGTTATAGTTGTAGGGATTAATGGAGGTACAATGTGATTGTCTTAAACCAAAAAAGCTCCGAGAATTCGGAGCTTTTTGCGGTCTGGACGGGACTCGAACTTTATTCAAGAAAAGCCCATTTTTCAAGGCTTTCGAGAGGGCCAAAATTGAGAGGCACCGAATTGCTCACTTTTTAACAAATTTTAACCTTTTTAACATTAAAAATGATGGATTTTGACCCAATATAGGGTTTTGGTTTCAATATTTTTGAATTGTGGATTTGTAGATTCGAAAAACATATTTATTTGTGCAGTTATTGAAATGGATTTTTATTGCTCTATTATAGCCCATAAGTTTTCACTTACTTTTCAATTTTCTGTTAATCTTAAAATGTCAAGTTAAGCGAATATCGTGTACTTTTGAGTTCACCTGTTTTGAGGAGTACCAGTTTGTCGACCAAATCCTTTAGGTCCCTTGTGGCAGTAGACGCAGATGTTTGGGCAATCCGGATATAATTTTCTGCACTGAGCCCCCCTTTAAAGCCCTTATACCCTGCTTTGAACATACGTTGGACTACTTTTAGC
>JAAEZN010000158.1 GCA_018222835.1 Algicola sp.
GATATATCCAAATGGTTGGCGTTTGCAAATATGTTAAAAGTTAGGTACATGATCCATGGCAAGGAATTGGCCAATTTTAATGCCAATGAGTTATTGGAAACCATTGATAATGGGTTCCAATCCAATGATGATGATGCCAAGGTTACTTTTTTTGAACAAGATATTAACCCATGGGCCGATGTAGCAAGAGACAATGCTAATTTATTATTGGGTGGATGGATATCCGAACAGTTTATCCAAGCTTTGGATGGTACTTCCTACCCTGTGGAGGACCCTAGGTTGGGGTTAATGGTAGGAACTACAGATGATGACACATTTGTGGGGACTGTAAATGGCGCAGGAAGGGGTGATGCCCCAGAACAAGGAGCTAGATCAACGTTGATTGAAGATCAATTTTACACAACGATAAACTCTCCAGTTCTGATAGCCACCTATAGCGAACAAAAATTTATTGAAGCTGAAGCCGCCTTTGACGTTGATAAGACCAGATCTTACCAAGCATACCTGGAAGGTATAGCTGCCCATATGGAAATGTTGGAGGTTCCACAGACCGAAATCGATGCGTACCTTGCTGATGTAAATGTATCCATGGGAGAAGTAGCCTTTACTTTGAATGATATTTTCAAAGAGAAGTGGATAGCACTGTTTTTACACCCAGAAACGTGGAATGATGCAAGGAGATTTGATTATCAGTACAGGGATATGGATCTCCCCGATAATCTAAATAGTGATCTTAATGGACAATTTATTAGAAGGCTCCCCTATCCAGATAATGAAATAAGTAGAAATGGACAGAACGTACCGTCTGTAACGCTTTTGGATAGAATTTTTTGGGATGTTGATTGATGAGTGCTATTTTTTGTCAATGTGACTGAATAAAAAGGCCACCCCAAGTGGGATGGCCTTTTTTACTATTGAATATTTTGAACCCAGAAGACGTTCTTTTCGGTTAAGTATAAAAGCCCTTTGCCCGTTTGGTTTAAAATGCGTTTGCTGCGTAGATAGCAATTGTAGTTGTATTCGTCAAAATTTTCCGCATCCTTGTCCATGCTGGAAACGCCGGACATAGTATAACACCTTCGAAGAGCCAAAGTGAGCATAGCTGGCCGGTGAAAGTGAAGAACTTTTGAATCTGACCTGCCTGTAATGTGCCAAAGGTCTTTTTATGCCAAAAAGGACTATGGCGAACAAGCAGATAGACATGCGAAAAAAACGGAAAATCAAGATCCACGCCTCGTGTGTGAACAAATGACGGATAAGTCAACAGTTGGTTTACACTGCTCACTTTCATTCGGTGCGGGTGGCAGTTTACTCGACTAATCCAATCTGATTACCGATTTTAGAATAACAAAAATGACAATGGAAGAAATATATATCATTGGTCAATAAACATATACAACGTTATTATTATGAGAAAAATTATTATTCCCGTCTTTACATTAGTCTTGTTGTTTGGCTGTGCCGGCCTAAAAAGAAAGGTGGTAAAAAAAATCGATATCACGATAGATTCCCCTTTTTTCAAAAATCAATTCACAGGTTTTTTAGTGGTGGATCCCATTTCTAGGGATACGCTCTATAATTATAACAGCGATAAATATTTTACACCTGCCAGCAACACCAAGATATTTACTTTGTATACAGCCCTTAACACATTGCCACAACATATTCCTGCCCTAAAATATATCGAGCAAAATGATACGTTATATTTTGAGGGAACCGGCGACCCTTCCTTTTTACATCATTATTTAAAGGACAGTACAGCATACCATTTCTTAAAGAACCAAAGTAATTTGGCCCTCTATACCAATAATTTTCTGGATGCCGAAATGGGCCCAGGCTGGGCTTGGAACGATTTTCAATGGTACTATTCCCCGGAGCGGAGTGCATTTCCCGTTTATGGAAACACCGCAATGATTAATGATGCTCCCGAATGGAAAGTTTCCCCAACTTATTTTACGGATAGTGTAATTACGGTTAAAAACTCGTGGAACAGGGAAAAGAACAAGAACATTTTTTATTATGATAGAGAGGCAAGGGATACGCTGGAAATCCCGTTCAATACCGATGTGAATACTTTAAAGGGCATTTTGGAATATTCCCTTGAGAAGCCTGTCACTATAACAAATAAAATGCCGGAAGTCCCTAAAAAAATATTGTATGGAATACATGCCGACTCCCTTTATGTTAGATTGATGCAAGAGAGTGATAACTTCATTGCGGAACAGCTGCTTATTTTGGCATCTGGGGCATTGACCGATACCTTAAACACCAAAAATGCCAGACGTTTTATGCTAGAAAATCATTTGAAAAATCTCCCCCAAGAACCGAGATGGGTCGATGGGTCGGGGTTATCTAGATATAATCTTTTTACTCCCCAATCCATGGTGCACGTACTGTACAAACTATACGGACAACTGCCCAAAGAGCGGTTGTACACCATTTTTCCTGCGGGAGGGGTCTCGGGCACCTTGAAAAACTGGTACCCTGGAAACCCTGAACCCTATATTTATGCCAAGACCGGTACCCTGAGCAATAA
>JAAEZN010000067.1 GCA_018222835.1 Algicola sp.
ACGTATGCACCTCCTCGAATGCTGAAAAGATCATTAGGGCCCGTCCCTCCGACCGCCCCATCATCGTTGCCCCGGACAAAAACCTGGGAAAATACCTGATCCAACAAACCGGTAGGGAGCTATTGCTCTGGAATGGGAGTTGTGTCGTCCACGAGGCCTTTAGTATGGACAAGCTATTCAACCTCAACAGAAAACATCCTGATGCCCTGATCATGGCACACCCTGAATCCGAGCCGCACATTTTAAAGATTGCCCATTACATAGGTTCTACTGCAGGAATGATCACCCATGCCAGAAAGTTTCCCAAGGGCAAGTTCATTGTGGCCACGGAGGCTGGCATCCTGCACGAAATGCAAAAGGAGGTCCCTGGGGCCCAGTTGATACCCGCCCCTATCCATGAGGACAATACCTGTGGTTGCAGTGAATGCGCCTTTATGAAAGTCAATACCTTGGAAAAACTATATGATTGCCTGTACCAAGAAGTGCCGCAGATCGACCTCCCCAAAGCATTAATAAAAGAGGCTTCGGTCCCTATTGAACGTATGTTGGAACTTTCTAGATGAACGGGATGGTACCAGTAGATTACTTGATCATCGGTTCTGGCATTGCAGGATTATCGTTCGCCATCAAAATGGCCCAAAGGTTTCCTGATCGAAAGGTACTTATCGCCACCAAGGCAGATGCACGGGAATGCAATACCAAATATGCCCAGGGAGGTGTGGCAACGGTCACGGACCTTGACAAGGATTCCTTTAAAAAGCACATCGACGACACCCTAGCGGCAGGCGATGGGATATGTGACCCCAAAATCGTGGAAATGGTGGTTCATCAGGGGCCGAAACGGATACGTGAGCTCATCGGATGGGGCGTGCGCTTTGATAGCGACCCCGCCGGAAACCCCCACCTAGGGATGGAGGGTGGCCATTCTGCACACAGGATACTCCACCATAAGGACGCCACCGGTTCCGAGATAGAACACATCCTATTAAACCGTTTGCTCTCCCTCCCGAACATCGTCCTGTGGCGCCATCATTTTGCCCTAGACCTGATCATGGAGAAATCGACCTGTCTGGGAGCCTATCTCTATGACCAACTTACCAAGACCATAGAGGTCATCGGTGCACGGGCAACGTTCTTGGCCACTGGCGGCATTGGCAGGATCTATGGACATACCACCAACCCTAAGATTGCCACCGGTGATGGTATTGCCATGGCCCATAGGGCCGGTGCTCTGGTACAGGACATGGAATTTGTCCAATTTCACCCGACGGCATTGTATAATCCAACGAAAGGCCAATCTTTTTTGATTTCTGAAGCGGTCAGGGGCTTTGGGGCCCATCTTATCAATACAAAGGGCCATCGGTTCCTATTGGACCATGACCAGCGGGGGGAGCTCGCACCACGGGACGTGGTCTCCAGGAGCATTGCATTTGAGCTAAAGGCATCAGGGCAAACCCATGTCTATTTGGACTGCACCCATTTGGACACCGACACCTTAAAATCACATTTTCCAACAATTTATGGGAAATGTCTGGAATATCATATACCTATTGACAGAGATTGGATACCCGTGGTACCCGCTGCCCATTATTTATGTGGCGGTATTACAGTGGATGCATATGGAAAAACCTCAATCAAAAACCTTTTTGCCTGTGGGGAGTGTTCGAGAACCGGACTTCACGGAGCGAACAGGTTGGCGTCAAACTCATTGTTGGAAGCCTTGGTGTTTGCCCACAATACACACTCCTATTTGAGTTCCCGTCCGTTAGAGCCTGTACCAAAAAAAAATCCAATAAGGGAGGGCAAGTTCAGTTTCTTGCCCATAGAACCTGACCTGATCAAACCATATGTCCAAGAGTTACAAGACTTGATGCACAATAAGGTCGGGGTTGTACGGAACACCATCGGACTCAAAAAAGCCGCCCTACAATTGGAAGTCCTTCAGGACAAGGTCAATAGATTGTTATCCACATCTTTGGTGAACCCTTCCCTCCATGAGCTAGCAAATATGATAGTTGTTGCCCAACTGATCGTATCCCAATCCCTTCAACGAAAGGAGAACAAAGGAGGGTATTACAATGAGAACCATATTCGAACATGAACAAACAATCCTCTGATTGAAAAATACTTTCACCGAACTAACCAGCAGCAGGTCGCCTTCTAGGACCCTTTTTAACATCTTCCTATAAACCTACTATCTCAACTCCATGCGCCTACTCCCATGCAGCTCTTCCAAGACCAATTTAAACCGTTCCTTATCCCCGAGCACAAACTTGGGCAGGACATAAACAAACCGCACCATCTCCCCATCCTTGATTCTTTTCGGAGCATTATGTCCATAAATGGGTTCCAAAGGTATTTTCTGATAGGAGACCCTTCGCTTTGCTCTTCCATTGATCTGAAAGACCTCCAGACATTCCACCTCAAAATCGATGCCCGATCGGTTCCATATCCCAAAGACCAGATACACATCCCCCCTATTATAGACCATATCCTCCAACCGAAGTCGGATATCCTTTTTACGCTTGGTCATCATGTTCTGTGGTTTTCCATCGAGCAACAACTTGCTGAACCTATGATAATGGGATGTCCCAACAACCATGGAATTCTCTTTCGCCTGCAATTCCTTTGCAGGTCCAATCTTCCCGACCTCATCCACTTCCCGCACAGAATGGTTTAATTGGGGAAGTTCCTTGGCGTATTTCAGGATATAGGTATATACCTGGTGGTCCGAAGTTATTACCAAGAGATTGCTTTCAACACCTTCCACCCCCTGTAACAATCCAAAATAGCCCGCCTCTTCCCTATCATAGGAAAAGACAAAATCTTCACTACCTACAATGGCTTGCCGTATGGGACTTGGAAAGAACAGGGTCATATTCTTGGATGCATTGGCATAAATCGTATCCAGGCCCCTTTGGCTCCAGACCATATTGAAGAAAGCTATTGCCACGGCACACAGTGCCCAACCCTTCTTTTCATAACTCCTGTTTTAACATGACTATTCCAATAATAGAACACTGGACGGATTCCACTTCACAAGGTGCGCTACAATACACTTTTGGATGTATTTTTAGTTTTTAGATTAATTATTATATTGAAAAGTGCCATATAATACACTTTTTATTGATGAAAAATATTATTTTTACACTAAAAAGAGCAACATAATGCACCCTGATAAGTTAGGACAGACCATAAAAAACCGAAGGGAAATACTTGCCATTACCCAAAGAGACCTAGCGGAACTCTCCAATATGGGATTACGCACGCTAAAAGCCATTGAAAATGGAAAGTCAAACCCAACCCTTGAAACTTTGAACAAGCTCATAGATGTACTTGGTATGGAATTGAGAATTGATGTGCGAAAACCTAAATTTTAATAGATGAGGATTGTAGAAGTCTATAGAAACGGAGAACTCACCGGATTGCTCACCGAGCATTCGGCCAATAATTATGAGTTTACTTATGATGATAACTGGTTCATGGATATAGGCAAACCAGCCATAAGTTTGACATTGCCCAAAACGAAAAAGACCCATCACTCCCAGCACCTTTTTCCCTTCTTTTTCAATATGCTGTCAGAAGGTGTCAACAAACAACTCCAATGTCGACAGTTACGAATCGATGAAAGGGACAGTTTCGGCCTATTGATGGCCACGGCAAAGAATGATACCATAGGTGCCATAACGGTAGAACAGATCTATAAAGAAAAATCATGAGTATCCCCAAAATAGCATACTGCCCGGGAACTTTGGCCGAAGGTTTCACGACCTACAGCCAGAATTGCCTGAACCGTGTTTTCGAAGGGAGAAAGGTAAGCCATATCCTTCCCTATGACCCTCCCACGGAAAGTGAGGAGGTGGCAGAGAAGTTCCAGGAAAACCGAAAACGAATTTCCATTTCCGGAGTCCAGGAAAAACTCTCGATGATCCTTGAAAAAAATAAACTGCGCTTGACAGAGGAAGGGGAACAGGGCACATACATCTTGAAACCTATCCCCAGGGACCTCAAAAAGATTGACCAGATACCGGCCAATGAACATTTGACCATGCAGATTGCCCGGCAGGTATATGGGATACATACGGCCGAGAATGCATTGCTATTTTTCAGTAATGGTGAACCTGCATACATAACAAAACGCTTTGATGTAAAAACGGATGGCACCAAGCTGGGTTTGGAAGATTTTGCCTCATTGGCAGGTAAAACCTCCGAAATGGACGGTGTCGAATACAAATACAATTACAACTACGAAGAAATCGGCGAGTTGATCAAAAAATATGTTCCGGCATATAGGGTGGAGTTGGAGAAATTTTTCCAATTGGTGGTATTCAATTATCTATTCTCCAACGGTGATGCCCATTTGAAAAACTTTTCGTTGCTCGAAACCCCCAATGGTGATTACACCCTTAGCCCCTCCTATGATTTGATAAATACAAGGATCCATGTGAACTACAGCGATTTTGCCTTGGACGGCGGATTGTTCAAGGATGTTTTTGAATCTGAAGAGGTCAAGACCAATGGAAGGGTCGGTCTACAAGATTTCCAAGAATTCGGCAGAAGGTTGGGCATCATGGAACCACGTATGGTTCGACTTATGAAGCCTTTCCGACAACACCAAGACCTTGTGGAAACATTGGTTCAACGATCTTTCCTAAATCAGGAAACCAAGGATTCTTATCTTAAAGAATATGTGTTTCGATGTGGGCAGCTCAACAAAGCGTAAAGATTCCTACTAACAATGGAATCCTTAGCGATTAATTGAACTTTGTCCTTTTTGGAACCAATTAAAACCTTCCATCAATACATCAGAGAACATTGCCCCATTTCGGTTTTTTGACTCTACAATAGTGTGGAACTGCAACCATCTCCAAACAGTGTTAAAATTTATTGCGAAATGTTAAATTTTAAGAAAGTGTGCAAAAAGTGTGCAGGAAAAATGATTCTAAATAATTTCCATTGAGGTCAAAAACGCCGAAACCCCAGTGTTTACTGAGGTTCCGATTAGTGATCGCGGAAGGATTCGAACCTTCGACCGTCTGCTTAGAAGGCAGATGCTCTATCCAGCTGAGCTACGCGACCAAAGTTTGCGGGTGCAAAGATACTAATGTAACCGATTGTAAAAAATATTTTTTTGATTTATTGTCTTTTTTCTGGTCAATCGTTTTTTATCAACCAATACATTTTTAATAAAAGCCTATCTCTTTCAAGCCTTTATGACTGATTTTAATAACTTCCAATGGCTTTTTATCCCATGTCATATCTTGCTCAACAAAGTATTTTTCCATACCAGATGTCTTCTTTTCTTTCAAAATTCTATTGAAATCTATGGTTCCCTCACCTACTGGGGCAAACTTTCCTTCTTCATCCATGTCTTTTACATGCCACAGCTTAAATCTTCCTTGGTGCTTTTCAAAATAAGCAACTGGGTCTGCCCCTGCTCGGGTAACCCAATATAAATCCATTTGAAAATTCACATATTTTGGATCTGTATGCTCCAATAGATAATCTATAGGTGTTATACCATTTTTATTGCTCTTAAACTCAAAATCATGATTATGATACAATAGTTTTAACCCAGCAGCTTCACACTTTTTACCCAGTGTGGTTAAAATATCGGCAAGATCTTCCATGGAACCTTTCATTCCCATGGTACGACTTTCAGAATCAAACGTAAACATGCCCATAGGAGGAACAGGGATAGTAAAGTATTCAAAACCGGCAGCTTTGGTGTCGGCAATCTGTTGATCAGCGTTTTCCAAAGTTACCCCTCCCATATGTGTACTCACGGGCGTTAACCCAACGCTTCCCAAGTAAGTTTTAAATTCCTGAGGTTCCATACCATAAAACCTGCCATTTTCGTATCCAGCCGCCTCAATATATGCATAACCAGCTTCCGCTACTTCTTTAAGGGTTTCCTTGGCATTTTTACCCATATCGTCCCTAACAGTATATAGAGCAAGTCCACCAAATTTGTCCTGGGCGTTAAGACTGATGGAAAATAAAGCTATAATAAGGGCAAAAAATATAGGCTTTCCCTTTTTAAATGAATGTTGTTCCATTGTATCTGTTTGTAATTAATCTTCATTTTAAGCGTGTCATACAAGATACTGCTTTATTGCCAATGATTGAATCAATAAAGGTTCTTGAAACAAAAAATCCGTTGGATGTTCCTATCACAACGGATTCGACTTCTTTACAGGGTTTATTGTTCCTTATACCTCATTCATTTTAATGGCCAATCGAACCTTGATTTTATCATCCACTTTTATCATACCCAACATTTTTTTGGGGGCTTGTAGGTTAAAATCACTAAGTTTTAGCTCCAAAACTCCATTCACGGTTATTTTGTTATCAACATTACAGTCCAAAACTGCATTATACCTTCGAGTAACACCTGCTATTTTAATTTCCATGCCCACATCTACTTTTGAAGTTTCCTCTTGCGGGGGTGCTACATATAAAAGTTTCATTTCTACTTGAGGATGCAACTCTGTTTGGAGCAGCTCTTTAAAATCTTTGTTGATAGCTCTTCCTCCACAATCAAAACAATCGTTGGCCAACTGTAGGCTGGCATTATTGAACAATATATGTTCCTTGGCATCATCATAAACCAACCGAATGGGCAACTCCATCTCTTCCAAGTTGTATTTACAGGTAAACTGGTTTACGTTCGTGGTACCAGAGATAATGACCTCGCTATCCCCCGTTACCCTAACCTTGGTACGTCTTTCAGGATCGGAAACACCATTCGTCATCAACATGGAAATAGCTATGATCCCTACTAACTTGGTGATATGTGGAAAGGAGGTCAGCATAAACTTAAAGATAACTTTTTACGTTTTAAAACCTAGGGCCTTTGGCCCTAGGTTTAGTCATTTAACCCTAAAGTGTTTACTAGAAGCTAATAATAGCCTCCAATAGAACCCCATTAAATTTACCATCGTGGAAGATACTTGTGGTATCATATCCATCGTATGAGTTGTTTACATACTCAATTTTGGTCAAGATGTTCTTGGTCAAGAATACACCGCCACCTAATTGAAACCTATCAATAGTAATTTCTGAACCAGAAGGGTCATCTGAAGTTACAGTGTTGTATCGAGTCCCCACATAAAAGTTTTCGTTGCTACCAAATCTGTAGATCAATTCACCTGCCAATTGTGTGGCATTTCTTTTATCTGTTTCGGCATCGGTTTTACCAGAAGCCAATTCAACGGTTCCAAAGAACTCCAATCCTTTATATTTTACAAATGGGTTGATCATAAAAGCCGTAAGCTCGTTATTGAACCCTGGGTTGTATCTACCTGAACGGAAGTTGCTTGAAGCTGATGCATCCACATCTTCCATTACCAAATAGTATCTGGATCCAGAACGGTCTGCAGAATATAAGTATGTTCTTGCAGATTTACTGGTACTGTACAATGATCCAGTAAGTCTAAGTCTAAGGTCTTCGTTAACTTGACCATCATAACCCAATTTTGCCAAGATAGAAGCCCCTGTAGTTCCAGGATTGTTCACAGCTTGGTTCAACTTACCGTTGGAAAGACCGAACATTGCAATAAAACCATTTTTTCTAAAATATACCTCTCCACCAACTTCTGTGGTAAATGCATCCATAATCAAGTTACCAACAAATGGGTTGTGTATGGCTTGGGCATTGTCCGTTCTTCTAAAATGGGCATCACCATAGTTGTTTTCCATGTGACCTACCTTAATGGTCAGGTACTTCATGGCATCTTCCAAAAATCCAGGGCTAATAAAATCCAAGTTATCTACTTGAAAATACCCGCCTTTTACGTAAGGTTCTGGGTGGTGTCTGGAAGATAGGTAGGTTCTTAAGTGCATACGGACACCTTTGGCCAATGCAACATCCAAATCCAGGTTGGCAGTTGCCAAATTAAAGTTGTCCCCTATCTCGATCAACTCCACAGCACCAGAGTTTTCGTGGTCCAAAGCTTGGAATTGCAAAGTAGAGGAACCACCTACTCTTACTTTTACACCGTCGAATGTTGAAACGGTATCTTTTGGAGCTTCAAAAACATTTACTCCATTTTTATCGGGCTCACGGTAATTATCCAGTTTACGGTCTTGGGAATATCCCATTAGGCCAGCAAATAATACCAGCGCCATTACGCTATATTTCACAGTATTTCTCATTGTTATTGAATTTTAGTTGGGTTTATTATCATTTTTTGTTACTTCCAAATAGTTGTGTAGTGAATCTCAATGGCATCACCAGTTTTGATGGTGCCCATCAATGCTTTGGGAGGTTCAATACCAAAAGAGGTCATTTTCATCCCATATGTACCCTCAAGGGTCACTTTATTGCCGTTTAAGGTCAGGTTAAATGGCAGGTCAACCTTGTTGGTTTGTCCTGCAATCGTAAGATTTCCCGTGGCAACCACTTTATAGGCATTGGCCGGCGAAGTGACTTTGGAGATGCTTTTTACAGAGATCATTTGATATACGATTTCCTTGTGCTCATCCGTATTTAAAGCCTTGTAGGTATTTTTGTCCATCCCGCTTTTACCACTTTTCAAACTTTCAGCTTCTACTGCAAACTTTAAAGTGGTGATTTTTGGGAGTTCACCGTTAACATCAAGCCCGATGGTACCTGATTTTTTTTCAGCAATTTCCTCCCAATCATGAAGTGTAGATGTTCCTGTAACAGTAACTTCCCCTTCCCCTCCACTTAACTTATAGGTCTGTGACGAAAGTGCGAATGGTATCAAAAGAAATGTCATCCAGAATATGGTTCTCCAAATGAACAATGGTCGAGGTTGAGTGTGATCGTGCATAATTCTATGATTTTGATGTGGCAAAGTTCTAAATGGAAATTTTATCAAAAGATGATAAATGTCAGTATTTTTCCAACTTGTTGATTATCAGCAAAAAAAACTGTATTAAATCGCTTTTTTATTGATTTTTAACTATTTAATGCTACGAGCTCTTATCCAAATCGGATAATTTTTTCACGATTGCCCTCAAAGGGTTTTTATTTCGTTTTCAAACTTTTCCATATCCATCCCAACCAGCCAATTTCACCTGATTTTTATCATGTTTTGAGCTCGGCATACCCGCTAATTTTACATAGTAGTTTTTAGCACAAGTCAATTTCTTTAATCAATATAAAGATGGAAACACTCACAGAAAATAAGCTTAGCGTGTACTCTTTCGGCAACAAAAAAGCCGATGGAAGCCGTGAAATGAAGGAATTGCTCGGAGGTAAAGGAGCTAACTTGGCCGAAATGAGTAGAATTGGCATTCCCGTACCACCAGGGTTTACCATAACCACAGAAGTATGCACCCAGTACAATGCAGAAGGTAGGGAAGCTGTAATAGAAGGTATAGAACCTGAGGTCCGCAAAGCCATAAACCATATCGAAACCACAATGGGAGCGGTTTTTGGGGATGATGAAAATCCGTTGTTGATATCGGTCCGTTCCGGTGCCCGGGTTTCCATGCCCGGGATGATGGATACCGTTCTGAACCTAGGCTTAAATGATGAATCCATAAAAGGGGTGATCAAAATGACAGGCAACGAACGATTTGCTTGGGATTCTTACCGCCGTTTCATTCAAATGTACAGTAGCGTGGTAATGGGTCTTAAACCGGAATCCAAAGATGACCTTGATCCCTTCGAAGAAATTATCGATCACTTAAAGGATAAAAGAAGAATCGAACAGGACACCCAGTTTACCGTTCAGGATCTACAGGATTTGGTTTACGACTTTAAGGACATTGTTAAAAAGAGAACCGGTAAACCTTTCCCGACCAATCCTTGGGACCAACTTTGGGGAGCCATTGCTGCAGTATTTGATAGTTGGAACGGTAATCGAGCCATCTACTATCGTAAAATGCACGGCTATCCGGAAGATTGGGGTACGGCCGTGAACGTTCAAGCTATGGTATTTGGTAATATGGGCGAAGATTCCGGTACTGGAGTATGCTTTACCAGAGATGCAGGAACCGGGGAAAATATCTTTAATGGAGAGTACCTCATCAATGCCCAAGGCGAGGACGTGGTTGCCGGTGTACGTACACCTCAACAAATTACCTTACTAGGCTCCCAACGATGGGCAAAACTTGCACAAATAGACGAAAAAGAGCGCAAAGAAAACTACCCTTCTTTAGAAGAGTTAATGCCAGAAATCTATAAAGAGCTCTTTGAATATCAAAAAAAGCTAGAAACGCATTACCATGACATGCAAGATATGGAGTTTACCATTCAGCAAGGTAAGCTTTGGATTTTACAGACCAGAAATGGTAAACGTACCGGTGCCGCCATGGTAAAAATTGCCATGGACCTGCTCAAAGAAGGATCAATAGATGAAAAAAAAGCACTTAAGCGCATAGAGCCAAACAAACTCAACGAACTCTTACACCCCATCTTTGACCCCGATGCCCTTAATAACGCGGAAGTAATTGCCCAAGGGTTGCCCGCATCACCTGGTGCCGCAACTGGACAAATTGTTTTCTTTGCAGACGAAGCGGATAAATTTAAGAACAGTATTTTGGTCAGGATAGAAACCTCTCCCGAAGATGTGGAAGGAATGAATGTTGCCAAAGGAATCGTTACCGCTAGAGGGGGCATGACATCGCATGCTGCCGTAGTCGCCAGAGGGATTGGTAAGTGTTGCGTATCTGGTGCAGGAGCCCTTAAAATCAACTACAAAACCAGAACTCTAAAAGTTGGCGACCATGAATACCACGAAGGTGATTGGATTTCCATCAACGGTTCCACAGGGAATATTTTGGAAGGAAAAGTTGCTACAAAAGAACCCGAATTAAGTGGTGAATTTGCGGAATTGATGGACTTGTCCGATAAATATGCCACCATGGAAGTACGAACAAACGCAGATACTCCTAAAGATGCCGAAACAGCAAGAAGTTTTGGCGCCAAAGGTATAGGGCTTACCCGTACCGAGCATATGTTTTTTGAGGTTGACCGTATAAAAGCCATGCGAGAAATGATTTTGGCAGATACCGTAAAAGGACGCAAACAAGCCTTAAAAGAACTACTCCCCATGCAACGAAATGATTTTGAGGGGATTTTTAGGGCCATGAAAGGGTATCCGGTTACCGTAAGGCTATTGGACCCACCATTGCACGAGTTTGTACCTCATCAATTAGCTACCCAAAAAGAATTGGCCGAAGATCTTCATATTTCTTTGTCCTCTGTAAAAAATAAAGTAGCAGAATTGGAAGAATTCAACCCCATGTTGGGTCACAGAGGTTGCCGTTTGGGAAACACCTATCCAGAAATCACCGAAATGCAAACTCAAGCCATTTTGGAAGCTGCACTGAACTTGAAGAAGGAAGGTATCATTACCAAACCTGAGATTATGGTGCCTTTGGTGGGCACTGTCGAAGAATTTAAACAACAAAAAGAAATCATTGACAATACCGCCGAACAATTGTTCAAAAAGCGCAAAGATTCGGTAGAGTATTCCATAGGTACCATGATCGAGACTCCAAGAGCAACATTGGTTGCAGGTGAGATAGCCAAAATTGCTGATTTCTTCAGTTTTGGCACCAACGACCTCACCCAAATGACCTTCGGCTATTCCCGGGACGATTCTGGCAAGTTTTTACCTATCTATATCGAGAAAGGCATCCTAAAAGCAGACCCTTTCGAAGTACTCGATCAAGAAGGTGTGGGTCAATTGGTAGAATTGGGAACCAAGAGCGGGCGAGCCACCAAACCCGGTCTTAAGGTAGGGATTTGCGGAGAGCATGGCGGAGAACCAAGTTCTGTAGGATTCTGCCACAAAACAGGAATGGACTACGTAAGCTGTTCACCTTACAGGGTACCTATCGCACGAGTAGCCGCTGCCCAAGCAGTTGTAGCAGAAAGTTAATTGCACGCTAATTGTTTTGTTTTTTCCATTCCCCGGTAGTTGGAGCTTTAAATTACCGGGGATTTTTATATCCTTGCTTTCAACAGTAATTACGACCTTAGTAAAATCATTTTTAGAATTGTAATGAGCAACGAAAAAACCGCCATACGAACCACCTATTTTAGTCTTTTGGGCAATATAGGTTTAGCTTTGATAAAAGGTTTGGCCGGATTTTTTGGAAACTCCTATGCCTTGATTGCCGATGCCATTGAATCTACAACCGATATTTTTTCTTCGTTTTTAGTGCTATTGGGATTTAAATATGCCGAGAAACCACCAGACGACAACCATCCATATGGTCATGGTAAAATAGAACCCTTGATCACCTTTATTGTTGTAGCATTTCTGGTTACTTCAGCCACAATTATAGCCTACGAAAGTATTCAACATATAAGAACTCCGCATAAAGTTCCAGAACCTTGGACGCTGTTTGTTTTGGGAGGAATTATCCTTTGGAAGGAAATCTCTTTTCAAATTGTGATCAGAAAGAGTAAACAAACCCAAAGTTCCAGCCTTCGTGCAGATGCTTGGCACCACAGAAGTGACGCTATTACCTCGGTAATGGCTTTAATTGGGATTTCGATTGCCCTGATCTTTGGTGAAGGGTACGAAACTGCTGATGATTGGGCAGCTCTATTTGCTTCCGCCTTTATTCTTTACAATAGCTTTTTGATTTTCCGCCCTGCCTTGGGTGAAATTATGGACGAGCATCAATATGATGACCTTATTGACGAAATACGAATAAAATCTTTGGAAGTCGAAGGTGTTTTGGGCACCGAAAAATGTTTTATCCGAAAATCGGGTATGCAATTCCATGTAGATCTTCATGCCATTGTAGATGGGAATATTTCTGTGGAAAGAGGACATTGGATCGCACATAATCTAAAAGATTATCTACGAAACGAAATTCCAAATCTGGGGCACGTGCTCATTCACATTGAACCCGACGAATACACTTATAATCAATAAGTTTCCACTTAACCTGTGGAACAAAAAGTATCTCCTTATCTAAAACCAACCTTAATAGCCAGGTTTCTTCCCTTTTTTGTAGTTATTCCTTTTTATTGACTTCCTATCAATCAAAGGAGTGGAATTGACCAGTTGATGATACCCATAAGTCTTAAAGTGGTTATCCGACCAATTTAGGCTCCAACCATAACCACCCCAAACACAATAAGAAAATCACATAAAACCAAATTGAAGAAATGGGTTTTAGTGTTCTTCTAGTCTCGGATGTGGTAGTTTTAAATGTACTTTCGGAATCAAACTCACGAAGATTAGCTTCTAATTTTTTTATACTTGCTACTGTTCGGTACTGATTGTTATCAAAAACAAAATAGGTATAAGAATCCAATGAATCATTGGAAATCTTAAGCTCGTTCCAGCCATGATAGCGAGGATAATGCGTACTTGTCCATTTGCTGGGAACAAGTACATCTTGAAGCAAAGGAATGTTTGCCCCTTCTGTGGAAGAAACTGCAACATTTTTTATAGAGGTTCGGAGTTCAAAATCAAACGGTTGATCTATTCTGGGGATGGTGTTGAGCGATGTCCACTTTACCTCCTTTTGCTCTTCCCTGGCCATATTGTTTACAATTTGGGTCCAAATATCGGCATATAACTCTGCTTCTCCCTCCAATATTAACTGATATGTGTTTTGGAGCAAACTTGTACCTATTTTACCTTTTTCCATAGCAACATATGCACCCACTGATGTTGAATCCATCCAAATTGGATAAGTTCGGAGATCCATCTGAAAATCAAAAGGATGCTTTTGAATTGTTATAGAAGACCCTCCCAAAGCAATTTCGTTGATAAAATCCCGCTTAAATTGAAAAGGATTTCGAGAGGCAGGTAACGAAAATGTACTTTCGCCCGGCTGTATAAAAACCCCTAGTCCATGTTTATTTACCGATTCTTCCAATGTTTTTCGACCAGCAGTTCCAAGATCGGTATATGATTCGGTATCAATAATCAACAGATCATAGGACTTCAAAATTTGTTCTGTGAGGCGATAAACCGGGTTGGTAGCTCCGTTAAAGTACTCGAACTTATATTTCCCTTTGGTAAGCTGTGTTCTGGATACTACCTCATGTCCCTTTTCCGCCAAAAAGTTTTTAAGGTATTTAGATTCAAATGTCGGAAAGGTATTCAACATTAGAACCTTTAAGGGCTCTCCAGCCAGAATTTGGATTGGAATTGGTTCTTCGGAGATGATATTGTTGGCTTCATCTTTTTCTAAAAGACGATATACAAATTGTCCACTTGCCTTAGGTCGGGCAACAAGTTGGATCAACTGTTCTTGTCCATCCTCAAAAGAAATCGAATCCAGTGGGTTGCCGCCATTATCGGCCAATACAACCCAATGCCCGCTCTTTGGATTGCTGTACTTGGCATCTACCTGTAATATTTCTCCCAGTTGAATTGTATTCTGATGGGAGACTTTTGCCCATCCAGAAAGTTGTTGACCTCCTAAAAAAGCAATGGATTTTTCTTTCAGCTGCCATAAATCAAAAGTTTCGACTCCATGGCCCAAAAGAAACAAAGAGTCCAAATCTTTTGCAATAACAAGGGCTTTTCCTGCTGAATATTCTTCCGTTCGTATTCTCTTGTATGTTGATTTTAGGCTATCCAATTGATCGGGCCTATATCCTTCGGTAATAATTATGCCCTTTCCTCCAATAAATTCTTGCCAAGTTGCCGGTTTTAGCAGTATCAACATCAGGGACAATACCGCAAAGAACGAAGTAGCCAACTTAATCCAAAATCTTGATTGTTTGCGTTGTTCCCATTCTTTCCAGATAAAAACACTCCATAACAGGACACCCGCTAAAATTACCGGCCAAAAGTGCTGTTGGTTCAAAAATACCGTCCCATCATTCATAAGCGCCCAGTTCTTTTACGTACAATAGATTGATCTCATCTTGGAATTCTGCCTTTTTGGTTGGATTTTTCTCTACTTCTGGTAGCACGACCAACAAATTCTTTTGCACCTCTTTAAAATTGTCAGTGGTTCTATTAGTTGCTTTTTCAAGATCTCGTAAGCCTTGCAATACCTTAAGGTATTTTAGCGGTTCCGAAATTGCTTTACGAGCCAATTCATTCCCCGCCTCGGAAAAAAGAGCACTGTCCTCTTCACGGAACTTTTCTTTAGTATGAATTAAAAGCTCCAATCGGGAGATAGCTTTCCGTGTTGAAGCAAATGTCTGTTGATAGGTAAACTCTTCTTGTTTATCAAAATTTTTAATCTCGGTTATATCGCCACTTAATCTACTTTCTTCCTTAATGGGAGGTGGATCAAACCCAATACGGTGTACATAAATTCGAGCACTATTTTTAATATCCTGAATTATTTTTAGGGCATCGTACTGGTAAGGCAATGATTTTTCTGGCTCATAAAGTCTTAAATACAATTCAGCATCCCACATTATGCTCAGAGCACTTCTTAATTTGGCTTTCAAGGATTTTTCAAAAAGAGTGGAAGCTTCGGGATCACCATGATCGTGCACATATTCGTGTAGTGGATCATTGGCCGCCTCTTCACCTTCGTCATCATGACCATGGTCGTGCTCTTGATGTTCCACTAAATTATGTTCGTTTTCACTATCGTGTTTGTGGGTATATTCATCCAGTAAATTACCTTCACCTTCCTCATGATCATGATCATCATCCGAATCTTCTTCCTCATGGGATGCTTGGCCGGGTGTTGCCTGCATTTCTGTTTCGTCACCCATAAACTGTCCGTATTTTAACCGCAATTGTTTTTGGTCAAAGCCCAGTTCGTTGCTCCTGAACTTGAACTCACTTTCTGATATTTGAGATCGTTCAGCTATCAGCTTCTCCGTATCAATGATCAATTGCCGCTGACTTCTAAAATAATCGGGCATAAGATCCACTCCCAAATTACCTTCAACCGCAAAAACATCCGTTACCGTATCGCGGATTACTGCAAAAAATGTTTCGCTACGTGCAATGTTAGCTGTTGGCGCCTTTTGGTCGATTGCCTCTACATAAAAATAAAGCTCATCGCCAAGGTCCATTTTTAAGGCATCCAGATCCAACATTTTTTTAAGCTGTGCCTGTTTTTGGCCTTTGGCAATTTTGGTGTCAAAGCCGACCTTTTCCTCACGAAATTTTACCGATTCCCCGGAGCCCTTGCTCACCGTAGCAATAATATAGGCATCATCAATTCCAAAATCGTCGGATATGTTGGTGTTGAACTGCAAGCGCTTATTGTCTTTAAATTCGAAATAACTATAATTATCCAACCCTTCTATTTGAACCAAAGGAGGCTCATCTTTTATCATTTCCAAGGAATATAGGTCGCTGACATAGTCGTTCCCTACCCTATCCCTAAACGTAAAACTGTAAAATCCCGATGCATTCAGAACCTTGGTGAAACCATAAGATTGTTCTCTTTTTGTAAATGACATCTGTTCTCCCATCAAATCCATTTCTACGTCCTGGACTTCCCCTTCAAATTCAAGATTCCAAATAATCCTAGATCCTTCTACCGCTTTAATATTGGGAATTGATGTAGTTTGGGCTCCTTTTCCAGTATAGCCCGGATATTGGATTATGATATTGGTCTTCGTGAGCTCAGGAATTTTAATGGTTGAATCCAGACTGTCTTTGGGTGCAAAGGTGATCTGATCTTTAATAGAATCATCCCCATTCAAAGAATTACCGAACGTTTGTATGATCCCTTTGCCAATAAACCCGAGAACAAGTAAGCCCAGCATAATCAAAGCTGCTTTGTTCCATTGGTGTGGTGGCCTTAATTTTGACAAGACCGGTTCCAATTGACTGGCCACTCTATATTTTTGCAATTTGGACAGGTCCGAAAGCTCGTTGGAGGGTATTAACAGGAGACCACTACTAAACCCCGCCTGGGGCACATGGGCATCAATATAACCTACTACATTTTCCGAGCTTACTCGCCAAGGCTTCAACACGTACATCAAAACGAAGAGGGCAACCAACAGACCTACAATTCCAAAGGGTAAATTTTGGGTCAATAGATACACAAAACCGCCAAATCCAATGGCATAGAGCAAAATTTCCACATAAATGGATCGCTGCCAGCGTTTTCGAAACTGTAAAATAGCGCCCGGCCCCATCATTGCTTTTTAATTTTGGATAACAAACGTTCAATACATATTAAGGCTGTGAGCAGCCAAAAAAACCAATGAGAAACATCCAACAATGTTGCTCTTTCTTTTTTTCTTTTGGGTGCCACATACTCGGGCTCAAGTTGTGTCTTGTCCAATTGTCTTATATCTGTTTCAGCAATCCAATTGTTAAAAGACTCGTCAAAATTTAAAATGTTGAGCAACTGTTCGGTAAAAAACTGTTCTACTGTATTTTTTGAATCTAATCTTGATGTTAGGTAAAACACGTTTTTTTTCAAGCTCGGTTCTATCAAGGTTTTTGCCAATGGGTTTTCATTAAAAACCAACCACTTGCCTTCCAAGGGATATTGTATATCTTGCTCCAATGATATGCTCAAATCGACTATTTCATTGTTGATATCCTCTTTTTTCCGCAGCACGATTTCCCGATTCAAAAATGTGGCCAATGCCCTTAATGAAGCTTCTATATATTGTGATTCCCGCCCAAAGTCTTCTTCGGCATACAAATTAATTGTCAAAGGTTTCAACTCCAATAAAGGAACACTTTTCCGGTTACCATCAAGTAACGACAAGCTATCCCCAGAGGTATTTGCTCCATACCCCTCTACCACGATCTGCTTTCCAATTCGGGCTACTTTTCCATTACCGGTAGATGTTAAGAGCTGTATGTTTTCCTCGTTGCTAATTGCTCCGAAGGGGCTATCCACGAGTTCCTCTTGTTCTATCACCACCCAATGAATTTTCTTTTTGGTATTTGGTCTCATCGACCGAATCCCTGTCATCAAAGCTTTGGTAAACACAACTATGCTATCGGAGTGGAGCGAATCCATTTGTTGTACCAATTGCCAATAGTTGGGTGGTTTTTGCTCCGATTTAAAGTCAGCATCAAGTTCCCATTCAGGAAAACCCTCTTTTAAATACAAAACAGTGGACTGTTCTTGCAAACTATCCAAAATGCTTTTGATGGAGGTATCATTCGCCAAAGAAGCCTCGACCAAATATGTGATTTGTCCGTGATTGCCCTTTGTTCGCCATTTAGGCCCTGCCATCAGTAGGACTATCAATGTTATGATCAGCATTCGCAACAACATGAGAAACCACTCATTTAATTGTATGTTGCTGGATTGTCTGGAATTGGATTCATCCAACAATTGGATGCTACCAATTTTTATGGTCTTGGCTTCCTTTTTGCTCCACAGATGGATTGCCAAGGGAACCAAAAGTCCCAGTAGTGCCCAGAGATATGACGGATTCGCAAAAACCATTATCCCAATAATATTCGTTCTTTTAAAAAGAGTTGCAGTGCACCTCCCAAGTCATCGTCCATTCTAAATAAATAATAATGAACACCTTGAGACAGCAACTGTTCCTTGGTTTGTTGTACTTTTTTATCTAAAGCTTTTAAGTAAGTGGTCTTGGCCTTATCCACATCTACTTTGACTTTTGCGCCCGTTTCCAAATCTTCGAAAACAACGGATTTTTTGTAATCGAAATCCATCTCGCTACCCGCCATGATCTGGAGGACCACCACCTCGTTTTTAGCCGTTTTCAAATTTTTGACAAAGTCGGAGAGTTCGGATACATCTTCGTACATATCGGTCAAGAAAAAGACCAACTCCTTTTCCCCTCTATTATGAATTCTTCGCGATGCAATCGATAGCTCTGGCCACTTTCCTTTGGTTGAGATTTTAAGCAGCTCCAACAATAGTCTATTAAAATGTTTTTGGTCTGCTTTTGGGTATATGCCCACAAAATCGTCTTCATTAAGAGCAAAAAGCCCAATAGAATCACCCTGTTTTTGTGCTAAATGTGACAAGCAGGCAACCATTACCCTTACAAACTCCAATTTGGAAATCCCTTCTTCTTCGTGCTCCATAGAGGCACTGGCATCCACAATAAACTTAACAGTAACATGACTATCCACCTCGGATTGTTTGATATAGTACCTGCCAGAACGAGCAAGCATTTTCCAATCGAGAAGCCTTAGGTCATCACCTGGTTCGTAACCTCTGTATTGACTAAATTCCATGCCCGGACCCACGCTCTTGCTCCGATGAAGACCGGAGGTATATCCTTCTACCACAATACGCGAAATCAAGTTAAGGCCCGATACAGTATTGATGACTTCAGGTTTTAATAGATCATGGTAATCCCTTGCCGCCATTATTTATCCCTTAATTGTACAGATTTTAATATTTCCTTAGTCACCGTATCCGAAGTTATTCCCTCTGCATCTGCCCTAAAGTTCACCAAGACCCTATGGCGCAATACGGGCAAGGCTACGGATTTTAAATCGTCCAAAGTAACGGCCAATCTGCCCTCCAACAGTGTATTGGCCTTGGCGGTCAAAATCATGGCTTGACCTGCGCGAGGACCTGCGCCCCAATCCACCCATTGTTTTACGTATTCTATCGAAGTGGTATCTGGCCTTGTGGCACGGATTACATCACTTACATACTGAATTAATCCGTCGCTAATGGAAACCTCTCGAACCAATTGTTGCAGTCTAATGATATCGTTTCCAGATAAAACCTTGTTCAATTGTGCTTTTTTGGTTCCTGTAGTGGCCTTTAATATCTGGGTTTCTTCCTCTCCGGTTGGGTATCCAATTTTGATGTAAAGCAGAAATCTATCTTGTTGTGCTTCTGGCAATACAAAGGTTCCCGATTGTTCAATAGGGTTTTGCGTGGCCAGAATAAAGAATGGCCTATCCAAAGGATAGGTTTTGTCTCCGTAAGTTACCTCGAATTCCTGCATGGCCTCCAATAATGCGGCCTGGGTTTTTGGAGGGGTACGGTTAATCTCGTCCGCCAAAATAATATTGGAAAAAATGGGCCCTTTATTGAACTTGAAAAACTTTTTACCCGTACTG
>JAAEZN010000068.1 GCA_018222835.1 Algicola sp.
TGCTTTGTTGAGGACTTCGTTCACCGTAGCGTTTTCAACTTTTAAGTCGATAACGGTTCCCAAATCTTCTAGACCGCTGTTAAAAAAGAAATCGTACGATGTTTTATTGGAAATTAAAGTGAAAAGATCCTCTATGGAAATTTTTTGATCAATGCTCAAAGTTTCCTCTTGAAATACAATGCCGGCCGTGGCCATATTGGTAGGTGTTAGGTAAAAAAAGAGCATTAATACCGTGCAGAGAGTTCCTTTTAGGAACTTCTTTAAAAAGTATTTGTACATGTTGAGTTAGTTTTACTTAAAAAAAGTTAGGTTGCATTATTTGAGTATGCCCATAGTTAGTTTATTGATGGTCGCATTGTGTTTTTATGGGTTATTGGTTAATAAATAGTTTTACTTCTTTGTCTGAAATTTCATAGTTGATTCCCTCGGTGTATTTGAGCATCTGTAAAAAATGAGTAAGGTCGTTCTCTTTTTTCAGGGTCCCGGTAAAACGGACATTGCTCAGTTCCTCATCGGAAAGGATAAAGTTTACTCCATACCAACGATTCAATTGTGGGATAAGGTCCACAAATTTTTCATCATTGAAAATCATTCTTCCGGAAGTCCAGGCCACAACCTCTTGTACATCAACATTTTGAATTTCAATATCTTCACCACCCTTGTATAACCGTGCTTGATTACCGGGCTTAATGACTATACTTTTATTTGCTGGACTGCTGACTTCCACAGAACCTTCAATCAAGGTTGTACTGGTATATCCATTTTCAGGGTAGTTGGATATATTGAACTCGGTCCCCAGAACTGTAACGCTCAAGTCGGAGGATTGTACCGTGAACGGAGCATGTTCGTTTCTGGCCACATCAAAAAACGCCTCTCCAATAAGCGCGACATTCCTTTTGTTGGGTTCTTTGGATAGGCCAAATGTCAATATACTGTTTCCATTGAGTTCAATGCTTGTACCATCCGTTAGGATAACATGATAAAGCTTGTTATTTGGGGTATAAACTTTAAAAAGTTCACCTAAACCTTCTTTGGCACCATCACTGGCCACAAATTTTATTTGTTCATTATTTACACTAACAAAAATTCCATTGTCGGCCAACCAGTTGTTCTTTGTGCTATCATCAATTACAAAAAATTTATGGTCGGGTGTTTCTATAAGAATGTCCTTGCTGTTGTATGTAGTGGAAATCAAATGGTTTTCGAAGGCCCCATCAATTCTTCCAGAGTAATAATAAATGCCCGAAATGGACAGCATTAAAACCAATACAGCAGCATATTTCAAGACTGTCTGGATTTTGACCACCTTGGTTTTTGGAGAAGTAGTTTTGGTGTTATATGCTTCGAGCAACTTAATGTACTGCTGTTGTATAAAGTCAGATGTTATATGGTTTTCATCCGAATCTGCATATTGTGCCTTGACTTTTTCAATGATCTTGGCGGCTCTTTCAAGCGTTTCGGCAATGTCTTTTGGAAGCCCTTTCTTAATTCCATTCCAATATTCCGAATGTTGTTCCCTATCGGAAATAACCCAAGCAATAAAACTATCGTTGTTCAAAAGATTATCAATGGTAATATCGGAATGTTGCATTGGATGCTTTTTTTATTTAAGAGTAGTATTTTATGTTTTGTACTATGGGAAAAATGTTAAAATTTCCTAAAAGAGGATGTTTTTCCAATATTTCAAAATGATTCTTTAAGGAACATTGATTATTGAGCCAAAGAAAATAGCATTGAGAAATAATTTATTGGTGCCATACCATGCCCCCCTAAAGTTGGGGTTATCGGCAAACATGATGACTCTTCCTTTTTCAATCCTATCAACAAGTAAAGAAGCTGATTTTTTCATATAATCTTCTATGTAGTGTTCTTGTACATACCCATCAATATGTGGATTTTGGGTGTATTGTGCCACTGTTGAAAATCTATTCTTGCTTGGCGCAATCCAAATACGGTTATTTTTGTAAACAGGTAACGACCTGTTATAGTAACCGTATCCCAAAGGATGGGTGATATCTAAATCCACTTCAAAAATGGCTCCGCCTATATATTCTTTCCCTATATGTTCCCTAGCTTCACCATAATTCAATCTTTCTAAAGTCTTTTTGTCCTTGGGCTCATCCAGGTCAACAAAATTTTCATTGACCAGTTTTGTTCTAATGGCCCAAGAACTTGCCGTTCTAAGGGTAATCAAAGTATTGCCTTGGGCTACCCACGATTTTAACTTGTTGCGGTTTTGTTCGTTCAAACTGTTGTACCTTCCCGAAACAAGAACAATGGTGTTGTACTTGCTCAAATCTGTTCTATAAAAAATATCTTCGGGCACTTTACTTATGGGCATTTGCATGCGTTGCTCCAATAAATGCCATACCTCACCTGCTTCATACACCGAAACCCCTCCTTTTACCAACATCATTGCCTTTGGTTTTTTAAGGGTGACAAAATTAGAGCTCCCAAGATCTATTCCCGTTGCGCTATACCCAGTTTCCACTGGATATGCTTGTACTTGGGCCTGTGCACATACTTGGGTTATGGTTTCAAAAAGAACTTTTGGATCTAGGCTCTGTATGTTGTTTGAGATGAGTAAAGTACCCCTGTTAAATGATTTTTCCCCTCCATCAACTAAAATGCTAAATGGTTTTTGTGCCGTTTTCACGACCACTCCCCTTTCTTGGAGTTGATACAACGCTGCAGGAGAATAATAATCGTCCCATGGGATAAGATATCCATAAGAGCTTTGTTTTAAAGAGAAGAGTTTTATACCGTTGTTTTCCCTGGTAATTTGTTGTCCTAACATTGGAAGTTTGGACAATGAGCTATACTTCATGTTGTAGAAGTTGACCAATGACCAAGAAGAGGCATCGTAAAATACACTGTCTCTATATCTTTTGTGGGTCTCAAAAAGGGTCTGTACCATTAAATATTGTGGTTGTTCGGAAGGAACTATATAAGAAGTCCCTTTTTTAAAAACCCCTTTTTTGGTTTCAACATCATTACCGGTTGCAAAAACTCTTACTTTATGCTTTAACAATAAATCCAAAAAAGCTTTTGTTCTGTTTTTGTCTTGATAATCCCCAAAGACATAGCCTTTTGTACTGCTTTTTTTTGCCTTTTCAATCGATGTTTTAAAGAATCTGTTTTGATAGTCATAGAGCAGTTCTTTGTTGTTCAAGGCCGCTTTAATGGTGGCCATGCTCGTTACATATTGGTTTTTGATGGTAAAAGGAAACGAAAGATTTCCCGTTGGTGTTTCTTGAAGATGGCCACGTGAACTAGCTTGCTCAAACAAAATGGCTAAAGAACCCTGAAGGTCACCATATGTTGACCCATACCCCGGATAAGTAGCATCATATCTTTCTTTGGTGAAATATAACGAACCGATACTGTCCAGATCAGCGGCAAACTGTTTGGCGAAGGTCTTGGTCAAAACGGTATAGTTCTCATCGGGTGTAACTGGTTCCAGAGAGGCAGAAGGGGGCTTGGGCTCAAAAAAGAAGGTGGAATTGGTGCCCATTTCATGAAAATCGGTCACTACATTTGGGTACCATTCGTGAAACCATTCCAAACGGGCGTTGCTTTCGGGTTGTACCGCCAAAAGTAAGTCTCTGTTGAGATCGAACCAATAATGGTTGGTCCTTCCTTGTGGCCATCCCTCGTTGTGCTCTATATCGAACTTGTCTGCCACCAATGGGTTTCCTTTAAATGTGTTGACCCAATTGGTATGCCTATCCCTTCCATCCGGATTAATGGTTGGGTCTAAAAAAATGACAGCGTTATTTATGTAATCAACAACCTTGGGATTGTTGGAGGCTATTAAGGTGTAGGCCGTGAGCAAGGCAGCTTCTGTTCCAGAAGGTTCATTTCCGTGTACATTATAGGCCAAGTTTATAAATATAGGGAGGTCACTGTAATCGGTAATGTCCGTGTTATGATCAACAACCTGTAAATGTTTTTTTTTGATTTCGGATAGGTTACGATGGTTTTCCGGACTTGTTATGGTCAAAATAAATAGTTTCCTACCTTCATTAGTCTTTCCATATTCGGTCATTGTGACCCGGTCCGAAAGTTCGGCAAGTTTGGTCAAATAGGCCACTACTTGATCATGTCGGGTATGGGAATCCCCAATAGGATATCCCAAGAACTCTTCTGGAGAAGGAATATTTGTTTTAAACGGTCGATATTCTTCAAAAAAGGTGTTTTGAGAAAAAACAAAGAAGTTTTGAAAAAGTAGAAAGGCCATAACAATGGCCGAGTAAAAATTGGTTTTTTTCATCATCAAAAAGCGAAGTGTTTATTACAATTACTTTTTATGAGATGTGTTTTCCAAAATGTACCACGTTATTAATGTTAAATTTTTATACTAAATATCAATATACCGTATAAACTATAAAAAAAATGAATTGCTCTAATCCTTGATCAGCAAGAATAATAAGTGAATGTAATCTTTGCCCAGTGTTCTGAGTTTTTTGATAGCACCGGCCAAAATGTTTCGCACGGTTTGGTATTTAATGTTCAAGAGATCCGATATTTCATGATTGTTGAAGTTCTGGAAATACTTCAGATATACGATTTCCTTTTCCCTTGGACTCAGTTGTTCGATCAATTTTTTTACTTCTTTAAGTATAGCTTCATTCTCAACGGGATCGCCATTATCTATATTTATTTCTTTGGTAAGATGGAATTCGACCTGCTTGCTTTTTTTGGTTTTTAAGAGCTGGTTCCTAAAACTTTTAAACAAGTAGGTCTTGACTTTTTTTACCTCCCCTATATTGTTTCTATAATGGAGTATATTCAAAAAGGTATCATGGATGCAATCTTCGACTTCGGTAGGAGGAAGGTATTTTTTTCCAAAATTGTACAGCATTTTATAATGGGCACTGTATAGGGAGCGAAAAGCGTTCATGTCCCCCTCCAGAAAAAGTTTCCATAAATTTTCTTGCTCGGTGTTTTCGGGAGAGCTTAATTCTTTGGGGGTCAACTTTACCATGCCATCTTTTCCTCCAAAATTTCTGGAGAGGTGTTTTTTGATTCAGCATAACGAACTTAACGGTTTTTAAAGAATAAGCATAATAACCTTAACTGTTTTTAAATAAAATGTAAAATTATCATTGTGTTTTTAGTGATTTTTTCTTCTACGATGAATTAAAAGATGGAAAGCTCTGTTTCTGTAGTGAACATTTCCAGTGCTTTTATGCCCAAAAGGGAGTTTCCTTTTTCGTTTAAACCGGGCGACCATGCGGCAATGCAGTATTTTCCGGGGTGAACCGCTATAATACCTCCTCCCACACCACTTTTTGCAGGCAGTCCCACATTGAAAGCAAAACCGCCCACATCGTTATAAAAACCACAGGTCAGCATAATGGCGTTTAAGCGTTTGATTTGGGAAGGACTCAAAAACTCATGGTCAACAATGTTCTTCCCTCCGTTCATCAAAAAGTAAAATGATTTAGATAATTGTTCGCAGCTCATACTTAATGAACATTGTAAGTAATAAAAATCTAAAACTTGCTCTACATCGTTATCTAAATTATTGAGCGATTTCAATAAACTAGCAGTTGCATGGTTCCTATGGCCATTTGCCTTCTCGGATGTATATACCTTTTTGTTGTAATCAATGGAGCTATCATTACTCAAGTTCCTGACAAAATTCAAAAATTCTCTTTCAGGGTATTCCAAATGGGAGTATAACATATCACTGACAACCATGGCGCCTGCATTTACAAAAGGATTGTTGGGTATGCCATTCCCCTTTTCTGTCAATGACAAAAAATTAAAAGGTTCATGGGTTGGATCAACACCGACTCTTTTCCAAACATCGGCTCCCAATAGTTTTAGTGCATAGGCCAAACTGAGCACTTTACTGATACTTTGAATGGAAAAGGGTGTGCAAAAATCACCAACACCTACAGGAGAATCATCAATCGGTCTTAAATGAATTCCAAAGTGCCTTGGATTAACATTTTCTAACTCTGGAATGTAAGACGCTACTTGCCCCCGATGGACTTCCTTGTTTAACTCACTATAAATATGTTTTAAAACATTTTCGAAATCAATTTGTTTTTTTGACATGGCATTGAAGTTTATGTTCTAAAAATTGAATCCTTTTTGATTTAGTTTAGAGACGAATTCCTTGGAATGTACCATATTATCCATGTTAAATTTAGTTGATTCACCTAATGATTTTTCTGAATTAGTTTAGGTTGGCACTATCCATTTTCTTGGTATATGTATTTGTATTGTTTCTCGACACACGCTAGGGAATACTCCTGAGTAGTTTTGTAAACACTCAAGGCTGCTTGCCAAATTGGAAGATACTATGGAGGTTATTATATTTAAATTGTATAATTAAAATCATTGAGGCTCTAATCCCCCCAAAATACCATGTTCTGACCATTTGTAGAGTGATATGGAACGATTTGGACCATATTTCAGTATGACTTCCATCAGATAGATGTTGATTTCCTGCACTTCTTTTGCCCTCTCCAGAACCCTTCCCTTACTATCCCAAATTTCTGTTGGAATTATATATTTCACTTTAGGAATCAATAGTGATCCTTACATGGGGAATTATATATTTCACTTTGGGAATCAATAGTGATCCTTACATGGATTTTTGCGGCACCATCATTCCTCCGGGAAGTGCTATCCAGAAATTGATTGAATTTCAGAATTAAAACGATAGTCCTAAAAAGAAAAAACCTTGCAAATCAGATAGATATGCAAGGTCTTATTGTTCTTCTTTCAGTGGGCGCTGAGGGATTCGAACCCCCGACCCCCTCGGTGTAAACGAGGTGCTCTGAACCAACTGAGCTAAGCGCCCATTTATTTCCCTAAATGGGAGTGCAAATATAAAATAGTTTTTCATTTCCAAAAACAAAAAATGAAAAAAATTACACTACTTCTGCCACAACAAATGTACTTCCTCCAACATAGACCATATCTTCAGCTCCAGCTTTATTCATCGCCTTTTGAAAACCTTCTTGTACAGATACATATTTATCCCCCTCAAGACCTTGACCCTTAGCCAACTCCTCAAGAACCCCGACATCCATTCCACGTGGAATGGACGGCCTTACAAAATAATATTTGGCATCTTTTGGAAAAAGCGACAATACAGCCCTTACATCCTTGTCATTTACAAACCCAAGTACAATATGTAGCTGCTGATAGGGTTGTTTTTCGATTTGTTTAAGAACCAACTGCAATCCCTCCTTGTTATGTGCAGTGTCGAAAATAACAAGAGGCTTTTCTTGAAAAACTTGCCACCTCCCCAAAAGTCCTGTGTTTTCCACTACTCCTTTAAGTCCATTAATTACAGCTTGTTCCTGTACTTTGAACCCTTTTAATTGTTGAATGGCAGCAACCACCCCATTTATATTTTTTTGCTGATAATCCCCTAGCAAATCCGTAGTGTATCCCAAAGCAGGTTCAACATCGGCAAAAACGATATTCGATTTTAACTGATGTGCGATCAAATTAAAAATCATTTTGGTTTCAGGCTGTGTCTCACTGATAACAACAGGAACCTTTGGTTTAATGATTCCAGCTTTTTCCAGAGCAATCTTCTCTAAGGTGTCACCTAAAAATTGAGTATGGTCCATTCCAATATTGGTAATCAGGGAAACCTCGGGAAGAATGATATTGGTAGAATCCAACCTACCGCCCAACCCAACCTCAACAATAGCAATATCCACTTGTTCTTGAGCAAAATAGTCGAAAGCCATTCCCACCGTCATTTCAAAAAAAGAGAGCTTGTGATACTCTAAAAATGGCTTATGCCTCTCTATAAAGTCAACTACGAATTCTTCGCTAACCACTTGCCCATTTATTTTGATTCGCTCCCTAAAATCCTTAAGGTGCGGTGAAGTATAGAGACCAACTTTATAACCAGCTTCTTGAAGAATGGAAGCCAACATATGGCTACTGGAACCCTTACCATTGGTTCCAGCAACGTGAATGCTTTTAAATTTTTTCTCGGGATTGCCCAACACATTGCAAAAGCTGATAATGTTATCCAGCTTCGCGTTCATGGCGGGAGCGCCTTTTTGCTGGTACATTGGAAGCTGGGCAAACATCCAATCCAACGTTTCTTTATAAGTCACTACTGCCCTAATTTAAAGTTGACGACTACGAAGCCTATCTGCTGTGCAGGAGCATTGGAATCCGGGTTCCAACGGTGAAGCATAGCTGTTTTACGAGCGGGCTCCAAAAGACAGGGAGCATTATTTGTTGTTCCCTTTACCCCGGGTTGAGCTTGAACCACCTTTCCCGTTCTATCCACTACAATACGAACCACTACCCTACCTTCTTCATTACAATCTTGGCGCACTTTGCCATTATTCGCCAACGATCTACCACTTAAGCCATAACCTCCTGATCCCGTACCGGGCGAACCATAATAAGATGTCGCATAAGGGTCTCCATCAGGTTGGCCCTTATCTCCAGGCCGGTCATCGTCCCCTTCACTTCCCGTGGCGGAACCTTCAGACTTACCGATACCACCAATCAAGGCATCCACACTTTTTTTCTTGGCTTCTTCCTCTTGTCGTTTACGTTCTTCTGCCTCCTTTTTTTCGCGAGCAATACGTTCTGCTTCGGCCTTGGCCTTTTCGGCTTCCTCCTCTGCTTTGCGCTTAGCTTCCTTTTGTTGTCTTAGTTTGATGGTCTCTTCATCATTGCTTGTCAAAACCTTTTCTACCGGAGCCTCCTCAACAACAGCCTCTTCCGGCTCCGCAGGTTCTGCCTCCTCTTGTGGTTCTGGCAGGCTTTCCACTTCTCTGGGTTCGGAGCGAATCCTTTCTGTTGGCTGAACTTCTCCACTACCATACTCCATGGTCCCAAAATTAACGGCAATTCCATTTTCAATGGGCGGATCTAGATAGGTCAATCCAATATAAAAAAGCAATAGCAATAACGCGCTTAACAAAAGTGTAGTAAGCGTAAAAGATTTTTTCTTGTGTCTCGTATCTAAAAAGGACATTATTTTGGCCGCACCGCCAAGATAACCTTATAACTGTTCCTATTGGCAATGTCCATAACGTTGACCGCCTCTTTTATGGCGACGTTCTCCTCTGCCCGTAGGATAATTGTAGGCTTTTCTTGACCTTCAAGTGCCTTTTTTAATTCAATTTCAATGTATTCCTTGTTTATCTGCTCGTTGTTCACAAAATATTGTAGGTCTTTGTTAATGGTGACCGAAACATTTTGTGTGTTCGTCGATTTACCCTTCGCTTTTGGCAAAAGTAGATCCAATGCATTTGGCGCATTGGACGTCAGCATAAAAAACACCAACAGTAGGAACACAATGTCCGTCATTGATGACATGCTGAACTCAGGGCTAATTTTATTTCTTCCCTTCAGTTTCATAGCTAAAGGTTTATATAGGTTCGTTCAAAAGATCCAAGAACTCTACCGCATTGGCCTCCATTTGATGCACTACTTTATCTGTCCTGTTCACTAGGTGATTATATCCTATGTAGGCTATAATACCTACCACAAGACCAGCAACCGTAGTAGTCATCGCAGTGTAAATGCCCGATGCCAAGGAGCCCATCTCTGCCTGCCCCCCACTGCTTGCCATTTCATGGAAAGCCAAAATCATACCAATAACGGTTCCCAAAAAACCGATCATGGGAGCAGCTCCGGCAACTGTTGCCAACACGCTAACATTCTTTTCGAGCTTGTACACTTCTAGTGTACCAGCATTCTCTATGGCCGTATTGATGTCGTCCAACGGTTTTCCAATCCGGGACACACCTTTTTCCGTTAGGCGAGCCACTGGAGAATCCGTTTGGGCACATAATAATTTTGCAGCCTCCAATTTACCGTTCATCACATGGTCGCGAATCTGGTTCATAAAGTTCTTATCTATTTTGGATGCCGCCTTTATAGCAAAGATGCGTTCAAAATAAATGTACATAGCTACAAAAAGAAGCACAAAAAGTACCATAATAATTATGATACTTCCTGTTCCTCCGTTAACAATAAGATCGATTACGGATAAGGTCTTTTCCTCGGAAATTGAAGCAGTTGCCTCAGCGCCTTCCGTTACTTCTTGAAAAATATTCATATAAAATCCCCAATTTAAGTTGCAATTATAACGGAGATTTTTGAACTAAAGTATTTTTTAGAACAAATATCGCATAAACATATAACAAATTGCCCCTGCAATAAAACCAACAAAGGCCAACCATGAGATTTTTTTGAGATACCAGAAGAAATCTATTTTCTCCATACCCATGGCCACAACTCCTGCCGCAGAGCCGATAATCAGCATACTACCTCCAGTTCCTGCAGAGTAAGCAATGAAGTGCCAAAGTTGGTCATCCATTGGTTCGGAGAACATTCCCAAACTTGCTGCTACCAAAGGTACGTTATCAATAATTGCAGAACCTATACCTAATAATATAACCACTAAATCAGACACCTGCGTACCAGCCATTTCAGTTCCCATCATAGGCATACCCTGTTTTAGTCCCTCTGCAAAATTGAACAGTAAGCCCAAGGATTCCAGGGCTGCAACCGCCATCAAAATACCTAGGAAGAAAAGTATACTTGGTAATTCAATTTTGGTCAAAGCACTATGTACCGGACTATGGTGTGCAGCCGCATCACTTTCATGATCAACTGATGATATAGCAATTTTGGAATTGCTATAAATCTCAGCGAAAGTAGCTACAACAGCCAAAGACAGCATCATACCCACATATGGCGGTAAGTGTGTTACTGTTTTAAAGATCGGAACAAAAACAATCGCACCAAGACCAAGGTATAGCATTTTAGGGCCAAACTTTGATTTAACCCCGTCATCTTCCTGAAAGTCCATTTCGCCCTGAAAGGCCGGAAGGAAAGATGCAATGAAAGAAGGCACCAACATACACACCAAAGATGGTATCAACAAGTGCTCAATCAACATAGCGGTTGATACTTTATCTCCGATCCATAACATGGTCGTAGTAACATCACCAATTGGAGACCAAGCTCCACCTGCATTCGCAGCAATAATGATCAAACCTGCATACCAAAGCCGAACCTCTCTATCTTTGACGATTTTTTGAAGAATGGATATAAGCACTATCGTTGCCGTTAGGTTATCAATGATAGCGGATAGAACAAATGCCAAGAAAGAAAAAATCCAAAGGATTTTTTTCTTGTTCCTGGTCCGTACAAAAGACTTTATGGTTGCAAACCCATCAAAGTAATCAATGATTTCCACAATGGTCATCGCCCCGATCAAGAAAACCAATATTTCTGCGGTCTTCCCAAGGTGGTGCAATAGGGTTTCCTCCATTAGCTCCATTTTCTCTTCGTGTCCAAAGGCCCCGAAATTCTCGAGCAGGGCATGGTTCCCCGAATCGAACCAAGTACCGAAACCATCGATACCGAATGCCATCAAGGCCCATAAAATGGCCATCATGGCCAAAGCCGGAATGAGTTTATCTATTTTTAAATTATGTTCTAGGGTAATTGCCAAATATCCAATTACAAAAATGACAACTAAGAGGGTTTCCATGTTAAGTTTGGTTTAATTAAGGAATAATTTTTTTAGAGTAGTTATCTGAATTGCTAAAGATATTCAAAATGAATATTTCCGCATAATCTTAAGAATATAAAAATATGTGAAAGGAAAAAAATAACAAACAAAAAGATCGTTAAAAATTCAATCATTCTCATTTATTTGTCCTTTTACATAGAAAATCAATATTCTAAAACTATATTTGTACGTAATTTTTAAAAATCTTTCAGCTTTATGGATTTCACACTTTCCGAAGAACAGTTGATGATACAACAAGCGGCAAGGGACTTTGCCCAGAATGAGCTCTTACCAGGTGTTATTGAGCGAGATGAAGCCCAAAAATTTCCAAGCGAACTAGTTAGAAAAATGGGCGAGCTTGGTTTTCTGGGAATGATGGTCAATGAAAAATATGGAGGAAGTGGACTTGACACCCTATCTTATGTATTGGCCATGGAAGAACTTTCTAAAATCGATGCCTCTGCTTCGGTTATGGTATCTGTAAACAATTCTTTGGTCTGTTGGGGATTGGAAACCTATGGAACAGAAGAGCAGAAAGAAAAATACCTAACAAAATTGGCTTCTGGTGAGATTATTGGTGCATTTTGTTTGTCCGAACCTGAAGCGGGCAGCGATGCAACTTCACAAAAAACCACAGCGATAGACAAAGGCGACCACTATCTATTAAATGGCACCAAAAACTGGATTACCAACGGTAGTCAGGCCGAGGTGTACCTTGTAATCGCACAGACCGATAGAGAGAAGGGACATCGTGGAATCAATGCTTTAATTGTTGAAAAAGGAGCCGAAGGTTTTGATATTGGCCCCAAAGAGAACAAATTGGGAATTCGAGGAAGCGACACCCACTCCTTAATGTTCAACGATGTTAAAGTCCCTAAAGAAAATCGTATCGGCGAAGATGGTTTTGGATTTAAGTTTGCCATGAAGACTTTGGCAGGAGGAAGAATCGGTATTGCAGCCCAAGCCCTAGGTATAGCCGCTGGCGCTTACGAATTGGCTTTAAAATACTCTAAGGAACGAAAAGCTTTCGGTACAGAAATCTCCAATCATCAAGCGATTGCCTTCAAATTGGCCGATATGCACACCAAAATCCAAGCTGCTCGCCATTTGGTTTATCAAGCCGCATGCGACAAGGATGCTGGCAACGATTACACACTGTCTGGAGCAATGGCCAAGCTTTATGCTTCCGAAGTCGCTATGGAAACAGCCGTAGAAGCCGTTCAGGTTTATGGTGGCAACGGTTTTGTAAAAGAATATCACGTAGAGCGATTGATGAGAGATGCCAAAATCACTCAAATTTACGAAGGCACTTCAGAAATTCAGAAAATCGTAATTTCCAGGAGCATCCTAAAAGATTAAAACACATATACCCCTTCTTTTAGAGGGGGTGTCTTCTTATTTTCATCTTCCAAGTAATTACACCTCCCTATAATTCCATACTAATAATATTTTTTTACAACAAATCCTATTGAACACACCCTCTTTTACAGGGAGGAAACAAATTATCACCCCTTATATTATCAGAATGATAATTTAAGAACACAAATATTCTTATATTGAATATTTTTCATCATTTTTCGTCTTATACTAATTATTTTCATCGATTCAACTTGTTTCGTTGATTTTTTCTCACTGTTTTCGATATTTTTGAGAAAATTCGTTAATGATGAGACTGAAGAAACAAGGATTATACCTCCCCGAATTTGAACACGATAATTGTGGGGCAGGTTTTATTTGCAGCCTTAAAGGAATAAAATCCAATGATATTATACACAAGGCCCTTGAGATTCTAGATAAGCTGGAACACAGGGGAGCTGTAAGTTCCGATGGTAAAACAGGGGATGGTGCAGGAATATTGATCGATATACCCCATGCCTTTTTTCAGGACGTTTGCGATTTTGACTTGCCAAATGCAGGTGATTATGCCGTAGGCAATGTGTTTTTACCACAAAAAGAGAACCAACGCAACTTTTGTATTAAGGTACTGGAAGAAAATATTGAAAGGCAAGGACTTCAATTATTAGGATGGCGAAGCGTACCCGTCAACCGTTCCGTCCCCGGACGGATAGCCGCAGAGACCGAGCCTTTTGTAATGCAAGTTTTTGTTGGCAAGGGAGATGCTTCCGACGATTTCCAATTTAACCTTAAACTTTTTATTGCGAGAAAAATTACCGAACATGTGGTAATTGAAAGCAAGCTCTCCCAAAGTGATTTTTTCTACTTACCTAGTCTTTCAACTAAAATCATCATATTTAAAGGACTATTGGTGCCAAAAGACATTAGCAGATACTACGAGGATTTGTTGGATCCACGAGTAGTTACACGTTTGGCTTTGGTCCACCAAAGATTTAGCACCAATACGTTTCCAATGTGGGATTTGGCACAACCATTTAGGTACATGTGCCACAACGGAGAGATCAATACACTTAGGGGCAATGTTTCCCGTATGCGGTCACGGGAAGAGTTAATGCAAAGTGACTGGTTTGGGGACGACATTAAAAAAATCCTACCCGTTGTTCTACCCGCTAAATCGGATTCTGCCAGCATGGACATGGTGGTTGAGCTATTATTGATGACCGGTCGTTCACTACCGGAAGTTATGATGATGCTGGTACCCGAAGCTTGGGAAAAAAATCCAAATATGTCCGAATCCAAAAGAGCATTTTACGAATATAATTCCTGCTTAATGGAGCCTTGGGACGGACCTGCATCCATACCTTTTACGGATGGCAATTATATTGGTGCCGTTCTGGATCGTAACGGACTGCGACCATCCAGATATTCTGTAACCAAACAGGGTTATGTAATTATGTCTTCGGAAACAGGTGTGGTAGAACTGGAACCAGAGGATATCGAATTCCATGGCAGATTGGAACCAGGCAAAATGTTCTTGGTAAATATGGAAGAAGGCAGAATAGTCAACGATGAGGAAATCAAAGAAGCCATTGCCAAAAAGCACCCTTATAAAAAATGGCTCACGGACAATCTGGTCCATTTAAAGGACATACCTTATAATGATTGCCCTGTTTTCTTTGGAGAATTTCCTTTGCAGACAAGAAGAACAGCTTTTGGATATACCCAGGAGGACATCAACACTATAATTATGCCCATGGCCGAAAATGGCAAAGAGCCCATCGGTTCCATGGGGTCGGACACGCCAATTGCCGTACTGTCCGAACGGCCACAATTGATCTATAACTATTTTAAACAATTGTTCGCCCAGGTCACCAACCCTCCTTTGGATGGCATCCGAGAAGAATTGATTACCGACATAAGCCTAACACTGGGAAATGACCACAATATTTTTGAATTTTCGGAACTACACTGCAGAAAACTTAAAATTCAAAACCCCGTTATTTCAAAAGAAGACCTCGACAAAATAAAAAATTATGATGCCAGTCCCAATTACAAAGTGGTCTCAATTTCCATGTTGTACGAAATCAACAAAGGTCACAATGGTCTGGAAGAAGGATTGGAATCCATTTTAAAACAAGCAACCGATGCCATAAACGAAGGCGCCAATATTATTATACTGTCCGATAGAATGGTAAGTACCGAAATGGCTGCCATACCGGCTCTTTTGGCCTGTTCCTATGTAAACAGTGGGTTGGTTAAATTGGGCAAGCGATCCCAACTGAGCATAATCGTGGAATCCGCCGAACCAAGGGAAGTGCATCATTTTGCCTTATTGTTCGGTTTTGGTGCAAGTGCCATAAACCCCTATTTGGTAAATGAGATTATTGGAGAGCAAATAGAAGAGAACAATATCACCAATTATACTTTTGATGAAGCCATCAAAAATTACAACAAGGCCATTGGCAAGGGTATTTTAAAAGTGATGAACAAAATTGGGATATCCACTTTGAATTCCTATCGAGGGTCCCAATTGTTCGAGTGCATTGGGATAAACACCAAGGTTGTTGACAAATATTTTCCCAACACCCCGACCCGTATTCAGGGAATAGGGCTTTACGAAATTGAAAAAGAAATTACCAAGCGCCATAAAAAGGCGTTTCAATCACAGGAAGTAGCAGCCAATCTCGACATAGAGGTCGGCGGAGAGTATCGATGGAGAAGAAATGGTGAAAAGCACATGTTCAATCCATTAAGTGTAGCCATGCTTCAAAAATCGGTACGCAATAACGAGCCGGAAACTTATAAGGAGTATTCCAAATTGGTCAATGAACAATCCAAACACCTAATGACCATCCGTGGACTTTTCGAATTTTCGAATTACGACCCCATTCCCATAGAAGAAGTAGAGCCTTGGACAGAAATTGTAAAAAGGTTCAAAACAGGGGCAATGTCCTACGGAAGCATCAGTAAGGAAGCCCACGAAAATCTTGCGGTTGCCATGAACCGAATTGGAGGAAAAAGCAATTCAGGTGAAGGAGGAGAGGATTCGGCTCGTTTCTATAAAAGTCAAACCGGGGATTGGAAAAACAGTGCGATCAAACAGGTAGCCTCTGGAAGATTTGGGGTAACCTCCAACTACTTGACCAGCGCACAAGAAATTCAGATTAAAATGGCCCAAGGGGCAAAACCGGGAGAGGGCGGACAATTGCCCGGTCCAAAGGTAAACCCGGCCATTGCCAAAACAAGAAATTCTACCCCATATGTTGGTTTGATCTCCCCTCCTCCCCATCACGATATTTATTCTATTGAGGATTTGTCTCAGCTGATCTATGATTTAAAATCCGCGAACAGGGAAGCAAGAATCAATGTAAAGTTAGTTTCAGAAGTTGGTGTAGGTACAGTGGCGGCAGGGGTAGCAAAAGCCAAAGCCGATGTAATATTGATATCAGGTTTTGATGGAGGTACGGGAGCATCTCCTTTAACATCCTTAAAACATGCCGGCCTACCTTGGGAGCTTGGTATTGCCGAGGCACAACAGACCTTGGTAATGAACGATTTACGGAACCGAGTTACGTTGGAATGTGACGGTCAATTAAAAACTGGTCGAGATGTTGCCATTGCATGTCTTTTAGGGGCCGAAGAATTTGGATTTGCAACTGCGCCCTTGGTGGCATCTGGCTGTGTAATGATGCGCGTTTGCCATTTGAACACCTGTCCCGTGGGAATAGCCACCCAGAATCCAGAGCTTCGAAAAAAGTTCAAGGGAAAACCGGAGCACGTGGTCAATTATATGTATTTCGTAGCGCAAGAGCTCAGAGAAATCATGGCCAAGTTAGGGTTCAGGACCTTGAACGAAATGGTCGGGCAAGTGCAAAAATTGGATAGAAAAAAAGCCGTTGAACATTATAAGGCAGCCGGAATCGACCTGACTCCTATTCTTCACCAAATAGATGTACCCAAAGGGACCAAGTTCCACAACACGGAAAAACAACATCATGATATAGACAAATCCATTGAATTTGACATTATCGGAAAGGCTCACCCAGCTTTGTTCAGAAAAGAAAAAACCACTTTGGATTTTCCAATCTACAATACGGACAGGGCTGTGGGTGCTATTATCAGTAACGAAATATCAAAAATATATGGTGCGGACGGATTGCCCGAAAATACTTTAAAACTCAACTTCACTGGTTCTGCCGGACAAAGTTTTGGCGCTTTTGCCACAAAAGGACTCACTATGGTAGTCAATGGAAACACCAACGATTACCTTGGAAAAGGGCTTTCTGGTGCCAAACTGATCATTAAAGTACCTTTTAAATCAACCATAAAGCCTGAGGACAATATTATTACCGGAAACGTAACCCTATATGGAGCAACTTCTGGCGAAGCCTACATAAACGGTAAGGCCGGAGAGCGTTTTTGTGTCCGTAACTCAGGAGCAAAAGCCATAGTGGAAGGCATTGGCGACCATGGTTGTGAATACATGACCGGTGGAATTGCCGTAATCCTTGGTTCGGTCGGAAGAAATTTTGGTGCAGGTATGAGCGGTGGTATCGCTTACGTTTACGACACGGACAATACATTTAGGCAAAACTGCAATGGCGATCATTTAAATCTACTTCCAGTGGATGATGATAACGATATACGACAATTGAAGGATTTAATTGAAAACCATTACAATACCACCCTAAGCCCATTGGCGCAACGAATCCTTGAAAATTGGGAAGAATGCCTTCCTCAATTTATAAAGGTATTCCCTGAAGAATATCGCCAAGCACTTATTAGATTGGAAGAAGAAAAAATGCAAACCTTATAATTTGAGATATGGGAAAGATTACAGGATTTTTGGAGTTTGATAGAAAGGATGAAGCATACGTCCCCGCAAAAGAGCGCATCAAAAACTATAAGGAGTTTACAGAACCTTTAAAGGAGAACGAGTTAAAAAATCAAGGGGCTCGCTGCATGGATTGCGGAATTCCGTTTTGCCACAGTGGTTGTCCATTGGGCAATCTAATCCCGGATTTCAACGATGCCGTTTATCAAGGAAAATGGGAAAAAGCTGCCGAAATTCTTCATTCCACCAATAATTTTCCTGAGTTTACGGGAAGATTATGTCCCGCACCTTGCGAAGAAGCTTGTGTACTGGGGATAAACGAGCCACCAGTATCCATAGAAAATATTGAAAAAAACATCGTAGAGACTGCTTTTAAAAATGGATGGATAAAACCCGAGCCACCCATTGCCCGGACGGACAAAAAAGTGGCCGTTATCGGCTCTGGACCAGCCGGATTGGCCGCAGCTCAGCAATTGAACCGTGCAGGCCATACCGTTACCGTTTTCGAGAGGGACGAAAAAATAGGCGGACTGTTACGTTATGGCATTCCAGATTTTAAAATGGAGAAGAACGTCATTGACCGTCGTTTGGTTATAATGGAAAAAGAGGGTATAAAGTTCAAAACAGGAGCCCATGTGGGAGTGGACATTACCGTAACGGAACTCCAACAGGAATTTGACTCCATTGTACTTTGTGGTGGGGCAACCGTTAGGCGTAACCTGCCCATTCCCGGTTCAGATGCAAAAGGAGTGGTACAGGCCATGGATTTTCTACCTCAAAACAATCGCAAGGTCGATGGGATCCCGTTTAATGGAGAGGATATTTCTGCCAAAGGAAAAAAAGTCATTGTAATTGGTGGTGGAGATACAGGTTCCGATTGTATTGGCACCTCCATACGACAAGGCGCTACCGGTGTAACCAATTTTGAAATTATGTCCAAGGGAACCACCGAACGTCCCGAAGGGCAGCCTTGGCCCTTTTGGCCCATGCGTTTGCGCTCCAGCACCTCACATAAAGAAGGCGCCGACCGTATATTCAGTATTTCCACTAAAAAATTCAATACAGATAAGGATGGCAATTTAACAAGCTTGACCACCGCAGAGGTTGAATGGATCAAACAACCTGGACAACGGCCCATGCTCAAGGAAGTAGAGGGAACAGAAAAGGAATGGGAATGCGATTTAGTATTGCTGGCATTGGGCTTTACCGGTTCCGAAACTACCATTGCAGATCAACTTGGCCTGGAAATGGATCCAAGAACCAACATTAAGGCTTCTGCAGCCAATTACAAAACAAATGTGCCAGGGGTATTTGTTGCCGGTGATCAGCGGCGTGGCCAATCTTTGATTGTTTGGGCCATTTCCGAAGGTAGGGAGGCTGCACACCATGTGGACACTTTTTTAATGGAAAGTTCAAGCTTGCCGCTTAAAGGGGATGGGGATTTGCCAAGAGTATAGCGCACATAAATTTCAACTATACACCCTCAACTCCTCAATACTAAAGTATTGAGGGGTTTTTTTTATCATTTTAATTTTACCGGAAGGATCACAAAGACCTGTGTGCCTATTTCCTTAACATCTACATCCTGCCTATCTACGATCTCAATACTACCATCCGTTTGATATTTTTTGGAAAAATGCTCTAATCGCTCTTTCGATAACACTATTCCCACAGAATCATTCTTATGGATTTTTCGTTCTTTTATTTTTCTTGAATTCTTCAAACCAATTCCATTATCACATATTTCAATCTTGACTGTTTCATCCTCCCTTCTGGAAATTATTATTTGAAGTTTCATATCCTTTTTCTTTGGGGATAGGCCATGCCAAATGGCATTTTCTAAAAAAGGCTGTAACAGTAGTGATGGTATCTTAATTCCTGATAAATTGATATCTTCATCATTGGTCATGCTATATTCAATAGCATTGTTAAACCTAAGGTTCTCGATATTGACATAGAGTTCCATAGTTTCCAATTCGTCGGCCAAACTGGA
>JAAEZN010000069.1 GCA_018222835.1 Algicola sp.
TCAGATGTTATAAATTTTAACCCATATCCGATTGCTCCTCCTAGTACAACCAAAGCCATAAGAATTATTGCGTTCTTCTTTAAATACAGAAAAACGCGCAAAAAGAAAATTCCCAGCTTATTGAACCATTTTCCAATTATTTGGAACAATTGCCCCAAATCTATTTCGTCTGAATTATTCTGATTTACTGGTTGGTCCGCCATTTTTTATGAATTGAATATTTGTTTTAAAATCCTGTCCGTTATCAAATATGTGGGTTTTACCCCTGTTGTACCTAATCCACCAGAAGCCAAAGTACTTCCTGTTTCCAATGGATTGTCCGATGCATAATAAGCATACCTCACCTTTACTCCTTTGTTTATGCTTTTCCGTATTTGTGAAGCCGACTGTATGGCTTTTTGGTAATGCACGCCTTCCATTTCCAAGCCTATTACATTCCAAGTGGATTCGTGGAAAAATTGGAGTATATCCCTGTTCTGAAGAGAGGTTCCCAACACCGTAACCATGGTTCCTTCCATTACTTTTAGTCCATGTCCTTTAAAATCGGAGGCACATAGTTCATTGTTAAAAGGATAATTGTCCGCGGTTCCTTCAAAAATATGGGCAGATGGAATCATTAAATCCCCTTTTCCTCCTTCCAGAATACCGGCCTTGCCCATTATGGAAACTGAATTCACATTCAAGAAAGTCTTTTCACCATCCTCTTCCAAGGGTTTCAACAATTCATCAATGGTTTCGTAAGCTTGTTCCCCAAAAGCATAATCCATAACAAATATTACGGGTTTTTCATCCTCGGAAATATCTTCTGGTAAAGTATAACAGCAGCTTTCGTTCCCAAACCTAGCCGTATCAAATATCTGGACATCAATATTGGCGCCGGACTCATCATCCAAGAAAATCATACCGTTGTTCTCGGCCAATTCCTTTACTTTTTGGTTCAGCGTTTTATGTTTTTCGGAGCCCAACGCTTCGTAAATATCCAGCGATTCGTTATCTGGAAACTCTTCTGTTAGGGCTTTTTTGGCAAAAAGAGAGTTCATTACACTGTGCATATTGGCACTGATGATGTGTAATGGTCTATGTATTAAATTATTCTGCTTTAAGGTATTCTTTATTTTGTCGGCCCATTTTTCTCCATGAATGTGATGCCCTAATCGTTCGCGCAATAGTGGACTGAAGGTAATTGTTCTTTTATCTCCCGTAGTTTCTTCTTCTATTGCCAATTTACCCAGCCAGTACATAACATTTAAAAAGCGGTCTGGGTCTTTTTGGGTTTTTAGTTTATTCTGAATATCGACCACCTCATCAAAAGTCCTGCCCAAAATATTGGCACAGTGTATCAGGGCCACTTCCCTTTCTTCTTTGTCCTTTTCCTCGCTAAGCACAAACTCTGTAAGCTTGTCCCAGTCGCGAATGGTGGCATTCCCATCATCCACCAGAACTCTTTTGGAAATTTTGCCAGACTCTACGAACAAAAAGGTAAGGTGCGTCAAAATATCATAGATATCGCTTCGTCCCCTCGTAATTTCAATGTTCATCTGTTCGTCATCGATGCGATAACAATTCCGTCTTCTTTTTGGAGGAACAATAGGTCTTAAATGTGATTTGGCAAAGCCTTCGTCCGAGGTAAGGTTAATGAACCGACATTCTTCAATCCCTTCTGGAAGCCTTTCCAGGACATACACCAATCCGTTAAGCTCTGCTTTGTCCTCTGCGATAGTCCCATATATTTCTGGCCTTAAGAGCAAAAGAGCACTACGGAGTGCATTCCCCGAAACTCCCGAAGGTTTGTAAAAGCCCCGGTTGAGCAAATGGCGCATGGTAATGTACAAGCGTTCAATCGCATTGGTAGATTCCTGTGCCCTGGTAGTTTGTTTTACATCTGTTGCCATCATGTCTTCTGGCAAAAATAAGTGAATTCCTATGAAAGTTAAACTGTTATGAGTCAACTAATTTTAAAGGGCTGCAATCCTTCGGCCACTTTTCGGTCGTTGGCAAGTCGCTGAACCTTGTTCTGTCCGCCCAATTTTCCAATGGATTTCATGTAATCTTGAAATCCATTTGTTTTAATACTGCTGATTTTTAATGGTTGAAGAATATGTCCATCGATCAAGTCTAAATAATAGCTGTTCTGCCTTTTCATGCTTTCCTCAATGACTCCATTAAATTTTTCTCGGTCAGATGGTTCCCTTTCAAATTCAATGAACCATTCGTGATACGGGAGCTCGCCTTCTGGTGGATTGGTTTGTGGGGCAACGGTAAATTCATTTACAAGGGCATCGGTCTGTTCCACTGCCAATCGCAAAGCTTCTTCCACCTCTTTGGCAATTACATGCTCTCCAAAAGCGGAGATAAAATGTTTGATCCTTCCCGATACCATGATTTTATATGGATCCTTGGAAATAAACCGAATGGTATCTCCAAGATTATAGCCCCAAAGCCCCGCATTGGTCGAGATTACCATGGCATAGTCCACATTCATTTCAACCTCGGCAATGGTCAATCGTTTGGGATTTTCTTCGAAAAACTCTTCCGCCTTTACAAATTCATAAAAAATACCGGCATCCAACAGCAGGAGCATTCCCTTTTCATTTTGGGAGTTTTGATAGGCAAAAAACCCTTCGCTTGCGGGGAAAAGTTCAATACTGTCCACTTTTCTACCGATTAGATTTTCAAATTTTGCCCGGTAAGGTTCATAGTTGACCCCTCCATAAATAAAAAGCTGGAACTCTTTAAACAGCTCTCCGACCTTTTTCCCTGTTTTGGAATTGAGCTTTTCAAAATACATTTGAACCCAAGAAGGAATGCCAGCAATAACGGCCATGTTCTCCTTTTCGGTTTCTTCTATTATTTTATCGACCTTGGTTTCCCAGTCCTCGATGCAATTGGTCTCCCAACTGGGCAACCGATTTTTTTGAAGATAATTGGGGACATAATGTGCCGATATTCCCGACAACCTCCCCAACTTGATCCCGTTTTTCTCCTCTAGCATTGGACTGCCTTGCAAAAATATCATTCTTCCATCGACAAAATCGGCATTCCCAGTTTCGTGGATATAATTAAGGATAGCATTGCGAGAAGCTTCCACTTGGTTCTTGATAGATGGTTTGGTAATTGGAATATACTTGGCCCCGGATGTGGTACCGGAAGTTTTGGCAAAATAAATCGGTTTTCCGGGCCAAAGCACATCGGCCTTGCCATCAATAACTTGCTGGACATAGCCTTTTAGTTCTTCATAATCCCGGATCGGGACTCTTTCCGTAAAGTCTTGGTGCGATTTAATCGTATCGAACCTATGGTCCTTACCAAAAACCGTATCCTTGGCTTCGGCTATTAATTGGTTAAAAACCTTCTGTTGGGACTTAACGGGCTGCTTTACCCATTTATCGGTCTTTTTGGCAATCCGATTCGCAAATATTTTTGCTGCAAATGCTTTTAGGGACATTTAGTTAAAGTCAATATAGTTTTGAGGATCTACTGGTTTACCTTTTCTCCAAAGTTCAAAATGCAAATGTGGCCCGGTGGTAAGTTCTCCGGTATTTCCGATTGAAGCGATAACTTCTCCAGCTCTTACCATATCTCCTTGAGCTTTGCTCAAAGATCCATTGTGCTTATAAACCGATGTGATGCCTTCTTGGTGTTCTACAATGATTACGTACCCTGTTTCCGTGGTCCATTCGGCAAAAAGTACTGTGCCATCTGCTATAGCTTTGACCGGAGTATCCCTAGGTGCTACCAAATCAACTGCATAATGTTTGGTTTTTTGGTCGAACCCTTGGGTCAAAGTGCCATTTACGGGTGAAAAGAAAAGGGTTCCCAAATTCTCCACATCCCGTTCAAAAAGGTTGTACTTATCTTCCAGCTCCACTTCCTCCCTTAAAAGCAAATCTTCCCGAATAGGAGTTAGATCTACAGTAGATGGATCCAGTTTATATTGCTCGAACAAGGAATCCCGATTGGTCTGATTATTTTCTATATCTCCCCGTAGAACCTTTCTAACATTGTCCAAATACCGATTGGTATAATTAAGAACGGTGACCAAAGAGTCTGTTTTATAGGTAAGTTCCGTGGCTTGCCGCTTCAATTTTGTAGAAGAATATCCAGGAATATACTCCCGTAAGGGCGTAAAGGCAATGATCAATGTTGTGAGACCGATCAACACTATGATGAACATGGTGCCCGTAACAAAAACATTGAGCCTGTTAAGTTTAAAGGAAATCTTTTCCTCAAAGGTGCTCTCGTTAAGAATTACCAAGCGATACTTATGAAGCAGCTTGCGCCTTATCTCTTTTCTTTTCTTTTTGTCCTTTGCCATGGTCAACAAAGATAGTCTTAGATTTTAATATGCATGTTAAGCTTTTTAAAAAGCTATGATCCTTATGTACTTAAAAATCAGTTTTAAATATTAAATTTCGTTAATCGAATATTCTCTTCCACTTCTTTTTAGTACCTTTACCTTTCTAAATTAAAGGTTTTTTAAGATATGATTGCTCAAACTATATTTCTTGGCATGTTGGGCCCATGGCAGATTGTTTTGATTGTTGCCGTGGTAGTTTTGCTTTTCGGAGGAAGAAAAATTCCGGAACTTATGAGAGGTCTTGGAAGCGGAATCAAAGAATTTAAGGACGCAACCAAAGAAGACGAAAAACTGGAAGGCGGAAAAAACGAGCCTAAATCTTAAAAATCGGACTTTTGGAGCGTTGAAACATGCAGATTTTTAAATAGTTCTCGACCAACGACAACATTTTTTTAACGTTCAATACCGAAATTTCAGCCTTTCACAACAAAAAATTATTGCCCCAATTACCTTGTCCTATTTTAGCGGTTACAACTAAACTGTTAAGTCTCTGTGCTTAACCTCCAAATGGGCAGTTGTGCTCATTTGTGCAGATGGAGTGGTAATGAAAAGATTGATCTTGCTTTTTTTCTTCTCATGTGTCCTCGGGTCCTATGCCCAAGAACTTGCCCTGTCCAATTATGGAGAGGATGCTTTGTTGTCCAAGACAGTTAAGGGCAATGAAAATGATACTTCTCCCAGTGATTTTGTAAAATATCTTGATGGTCTCAACAGAAAAAAGCTTCACAGGTACCTAAGTAAAAAAGGAATTGCTGAAAAGTTGATCCAAAGAGGGAATGAGTATTTTGATAAAATGTGGTATGCAGAATCGGCTCGCATTTTTGACCTAGTGCTCGAAAAAACGAATGCAAAGCATACTTTCGATTTGCTCTCCAAAGCAGGGGACTCCCATTATTACATCGGAAATCTAGAAAAATCCTATACGTGGTACAATGAGTTGTACGAACTGTATAAAGATGATATAAAAGAGGGTACCTTCTTTAAATATACCCAAACCTTAAAGGGAACGGGCAAATATCGGAGAGCTGCCTCCTTGACCAAATTATTAAGACAAAAGAGGGAAGAACCCTTGAATGAGCTTGAAAATTTGGATATTACTACTTGGAACGGTGCAACAACCGTGAAAATCAAAAATTTGGATATCAACTCCAAGTATTCCGATTTTTCCCCCATGTTCCACAAAGGGTCGGATGTTGTTTATGCCTCTGCAAAGGATTCCTCGATATTGACCACTCGCAGATACCGATGGACCAACCAACCTTTTCTAGACCTTTACGTGTCCAAAAAGAAGAACGATGATGGCGATCTATTGAGCCCAAAAAAATTCTCCAAAAAAATCAACACTAAATACCATGAGGCATCATCTGCCTTTTCTCCCGATCAAAAGACCATCTATTTCACCAGAAATAATTATGGCAAACGATTGAAGCGCGGGAAAAATGGTATTAACCACCTTAAGATTTACCGTTCCCAAAATATAAATGGGGAATGGACCACGGCCGAGGAGCTTCCATTTAATAGTGAAGATTATTCAACCGGTCATCCAACGGTAACACCCGACGGCAAAAAACTGTACTTTGTTTCCGACATGCCGGGCGGTTATGGTGAAACCGATATTTATGTTGTGGATATTCTTGACAATGGTGCGTTTTCCGAGCCAAAAAACCTTGGCAGGACCATAAATTCGGATGCAAAGGAAATGTTTCCGTACGTGGCCGAAAATGCGCTTTACTTCTCCTCCAACAGGCCCATGGGGTTTGGTGGGCTCGATGTGTACAAATCCGAAGGTTCCAATGAGACATTTTCTGTAGGTGTAAATCTTGGCAAGCCCATTAATAGTAATAGGGACGACTTTTCCTATATCGTGGATGCCACTGGAGAGAAGGGCTATTTTGCATCAAACCGAAAAGGAGGTAAAGGGGATGATGACATTTATTCGTTTGCATACACCCTTAATCTAAATGCAATCACAGGTGTGGTTGAAGATTTTGCTTCAGGTGATGAAATAAGCAACGCTACTGTTTCGCTGTTTCAAGAAAATAAACTGATACATGAAGCTACCGCTGATGAATTTGGCAATTACACCTTCAAAAACTTAAACCCCACTACCAACTATTTGGTCGTGGCAAAAAACGAGGGTTATCTTAACGATAGTTTATCGGTGCAAACGGCTGAAAACAAGAATATAGAGGTGATTCAAAAGCTAAGGCCCCAGGTTAAAGCATCTGTAGCAGAAGCTATTGTTGAATCGTTTGAGCCGAACAATGTCTATTTTAATTTTGACAGCTACGAAATAACCCCAAATTCTGCCCAAGAACTGGATAAGCTTGTTGCAGTTTTAAAGTCCAATAAAGGTCTCACCTTAAAAATTGAATCGCATACCGATGCAATAGGGCCCAAGGCATACAACAAATACCTTTCGGAGAAGCGGGCCAAGTCCACCAAAAACTATATAGTTTCCCACGGCATTGACGCAACTCGAATTATAAGCACCTCTGGTTTTGGTGAAGATCGTTTGTTGAACAATTGTGCCGATAACCAATCTTGTCCTCCCGGCAAACATCGCTTAAATAGAAGGTCCGAGTTTATCCTTATTGCAGAATAAGCGACCAAGCCTTTCGAAAAGAGGATTCCTTTCCCTTTAATTTAAGAGCAATCAGCAGTTTGTCGATAATTCTGTTCGAATAGCCGATCAAGGGAATGTGTCGTTTATCGATCAAACCTTGGAGCTTGCGGATTTATACGCCTTTACAACAGCATTCAACCTGTTTTTACAGCCTTTCGTCTCTTTGTTTTCGATTCTCCCTATCGTTGTCGAATCTTTGACTTGTCTTTAAATCTTAAAATCAAGCTTATGAAAAAATTAGTACTCGTAAAAGAAATTTATTTGGATGCGTTCCGCAACTTAGGACACATCATCGTAGAAAAATACTTTAAGATATTTGCCTGGTTCAGCTTTGTGATGTTCTTTATTGTGCTTTATGCATTTATCTACAGGATAGCTACAGGCTTTGCGTTTGATTAACTACCTTAATTTAAAGAACAAAAAAGCCCAGAGCATTTTGCTTGGGCTTTTTTGATAAATAGATTTTGTAGTGTCTTTATTCTGTTGGGGAATCGAACTCAAATTTTATTGTCTTTAAAATAGCCTCGAGCTCGAACATATAATCTCTTTTGGCTTCGGATGGAGCAAAAGTGAAGCCCTCTATAATCATTTTTCGGTTGTTTTCCTTATCGTTGATGATGTAAGTTAAAAATGGGCCGGCCATTGGATATCCGTGTATTTCCCAAACACCTTTTACTTCGGCCGCTTTTTTACCTCCTATTTCTGCTGGGAAAATATATGGAGCAAATGCCTTTTCCGTAATCATGTACGTATTCTCGTAAGGTCCGGGAATAAAGCTTTTTCCAATGGAGTCGCGCATTCTTACAATATCTTCCACAAAAGTTGAGTCGTTATTGAAGTAATCCCAAGGCATCTCGTATGCAACAACGTTCATGGTTCCTTTAGGAATCTGAATATCCATCCAAACAAAATTATCTTCCCTTCTGCCCACTTTGTAGAGCGAGGGCACGTTAAGTTTTATTCCAAACTCTTCTTCTAGAGCTTTGTCCTTGCTCAAGGAACGTTCAAAACGTTTTTGGGCCTCGGCAATCTCGTTTGCCTTAAATTCTTTTATCGCCCTGTCCGCCAACGAATCCAAGTTTTTGATCAAGATTTCTTCTGTAGGTCCTGTTACAACTGCTACTTTTTGAGGCTTTGAATAAGCATCGTTTTTAATGTGTGCCAAAGATGTGGAATCTTGCTCTACATACAATAAGGATCTTGAATGTGTAGTAGTTCCTTTAAAAACCTTTGGGGGTATTTGGGTAATACTAAACTTGGGCTCTATCTGTGGCAGTCCAACAATTTGCGCCGCAAACTCGTCCCTTATTTTTTCACCCACAGGGCCACGCCATAACTCGGTGTCCATAACAACCATTAGCGAGTTGATCCCCCCTGTGGAGGGCGGTAAAAATTTTTCTTTTGATCCTGAGCTGTTACAAGCTCCCAATGCTAGTAATGCTGTGGCAATAAATAGTGTTCCGAATTTTTTCATGCTGTGTTAAATTTACGAAGAACAATCACACAATTTTAGTTTTGTGCCCGGTTTTAGATTATTACCACTAATACCGTTCCATTCTCGTAAATTTTCAATGGAAACCCCAGGGTATTTTTTAGAAATGGTCCAAAGGGAATCTCCAGATTTTACAGTGTGAATTTTAGAGCCATCCGCTACTTTTCCGCTTGATTTGGAACTACTGCTATTGGTGCTGTTTTTAGCGATATAAGGCTTTCTTGGGAAAATTGTTAAGCGTTGTCCAACTCTTAAATTATTGCTCCTAAGTCCGTTCCATCTTTTTATCTGGCTAACCCCAACACCATATCGTTCTGCTATCTTGCCTAAATAATCCCCGCTTTTTACCCGGTATCTTATCTGGTCCTGTGCCTTAATCATGCTAGGCAAAGGTTTCTCCATGGAATCCAATTCCTTTTTGGCATAAGCATAGATTTCTTCCTCGTTGGAAACAAATTTTCCAATTTTTGATACGGGAAGGCGAAGCGCATAATTTTTCCCTTCAACTTTTGGAATAATGTTCAGTTTGTAAGCCGGGTTCAACATTTCCAGTTCCTCCTTGCCAATATCCACCAATTTGGATATTTGATCAAAGGTTATCAGGTTCTTTACGTGGACAGTGTCGGTTTCAAAATAAGCGCGTTCTGCTCTTTTGTATTGTAAGCCGTGCTCCTCTGCATATTCAAAAATGTACATGGTGGCCAAAAATGCAGGGAGATATCCTGCTGTTTCACGTGGAAGAAATGGACGAATGTTCCAATAATTCTCGTACCCCCCGGAACGTCTAATAGCCTTATTTACATTTCCTGGTCCCGAGTTATAGGCCGCAAGTGCCAGATCCCAGTCCCCGAAAATATCATATAGTCTGGACAAGTATTTGCTCGCTGCCTTTGTTGCCATAATCGGATCATGCCTCTCATCAACATAACTACTTACATCCAGCCCATACATTTTTCCGGTGCTGTACATAAATTGCCATAGTCCCTTTGCTCCCACTCTAGATCTAGCCTTGGGGTTGAGTGCGGACTCCACAATTGCCAAATATTTTATTTCCAAAGGAATGTTCTGGTTGTCGAGTTCTTGCTCGAACAATGGAAAATAAAATTGGCTAGCGGTCATCATTCGCTGCATTAGGCCCCTTCTTCTTGTTAAAAAGGATTTGATGACTCCTTCCAACGATGGGTTGTATGAAATGTTGAACGGAGTCTTTTCATCCATTCGGGCCAAACGGGCCTTTAATGTATCGGTAGGCAAATCTGGCAAAACAGCGGGGTCTTGCTCTGGCGCGTTCTGGATTTCCAACAACATATCACTGAAAAGCTCTGCATTGCTATGAAGCTCTTTAAGCCAAAGGCTGTCATACTTCCAAGCCTCTTCCAAATCGCGTAATCTGAATTTTCCGTCTTCTTGGGTTTCCAAAGCCATCAACTGGCCATCAATTTTGATATTGGAAACTGCAATTGCAGCATTGTCCCTCTCTTGATGCGAGGTGGAATCCCTTTCTACATTCTGCTGATCGCCCACTTGTAGGGCCATCATGTTCGGGGCTACGGAAAATAGGGCCGCAAAAACAGTTATTTTAATTTTCTGATTCATTTGGACAAGGTTTGATTTTTTTGGGGCGAACTAAAATGGCTTTTTTTTCTGAAATAGTAAAGCCAAGAGGCAAAATTCTCTTTCTTTTAACGTTTCCCCAATATCTCAAAACGTGAGACTTAGCCTAATATTGCAGCAATTCCGGGCAAGGTTCTGCCCTCTAGGCTTTCTAACATGGCTCCTCCTCCTGTAGAAACATAGCTCACTTTGTCCTCGAAACCGAATTGTTTAACCGCCGCAACGGAATCACCCCCGCCAACTAGCGAGAAAGCCCCACTTTGAGTAGCTTCGTCAATATAATTCCCAACAGCTATGGTCCCTTTGGCAAAGTTTTCCATTTCGAAAACTCCAACGGGCCCGTTCCACAGGATCGTCTTTGAGGCAAGAATGACCTGTTTGAAAATTTCAAGGGTTTTTGGACCAGCGTCCAAACCTTGCCATCCATCAGGAATTTTGTCCACATCAACAAATTGGGTATCGGCACCATTATCAAAATCATTGGCGGCCAAAACATCTACTGGCAAATAGACACTCACGTTTTTAGCTTCTGCTTGTTTTAGAATATCTAGCGCTAAATCCATTTTGTCATCTTCGCAAATGGAGTCACCTACCTTACCGCCTTTGGCTTTTACAAAAGTGTAGGTCATGCCCCCGCCGATGATCAAATTGTCCACTTTGTCCAATATATTTTCTATGATGGTGATCTTGGAGGAAACTTTAGCTCCACCCAAGATTGCGGTTACCGGTTTTTCACCTGTTTCCATCACCTTGTCTATCGCTTTGATTTCTTTGGCCAACAAATACCCAAAGCATTTATTTTCGGGGAAAAATTTGGCCACGATGGTTGTAGATGCATGGGCTCTGTGTGCAGTTCCAAAAGCATCGTTCACATAAACATCTCCATGTTTGGACAGTTGTTCGGCAAACGACTCATCACCTGCTTCTTCCTCAGCATAAAAACGAAGGTTTTCCAGCAAAAGAACCTCGCCGCTTTTTAACCCTGCTACGGCTTCATCCGCTTTGGTTCCAACACAATCCTCCACAAATTTCACCTGTACCCCGATAATATCGGATACGGTTTCGGCGATATGCGATAGCGACATATCCGGGTTTGCTTTTCCTTTTGGCCGGCCCAAGTGGCTCATTAAGACCGCGGAACCTCCATCTTCCAAAACTTTTAATATGGTAGGTTTTGCAGCATCGATCCGGCTGGTGTCGGTAACATTAAAATCACCATCCAATGGCACGTTGAAATCTACTCGTATCAATGCTTTTTTTCCTTCGAAATTAAAATCGTCTATCGTTTTCATCTGTGTGTTCTTTTTTGAGAATTTCAAAAGTAAAGATTTCCTGCTTTTTCGGCGATTCGGCAGAGCCATTATTTAAAAGTTTCTCTGGATTTAACCTTTTCCTTTAAATCTGTTAAACAACTAAGATGCTGTCCTGTGCCCTATTGGGAAACTTCAACACTTAAAAATGTATCTGTGCCCTATTGGGAAACTTCAACACTTAAAAATGTATCTTTGGGTCATGCTTTTTAAAAATGTTTTAGGTCTCGAACACATCAAAAATCATTTGGTGACCACGGCTGAAACCGGTAGGGTGGCCCATGCGCAATTATTCGTTGGGCCAGAAGGTTCGGGCGTTTTGCCCATGGCCATTGCCTATGCCCAGTATTTGCTGTGTGGAAATACTGATGGCGAAAATGATGGGGATAATTTGGTTTGCAATACAAAGTGCAACTCGTTAACCCACCCGGATCTTCATTTTGCTTTTCCGGTTTCCAATTCGGACAAGATAAAATCGCACGCGGTCAGCGACCATTATTTGGAAGAGTGGCGCCAATTTGTAAAAGAGCAGCCATATGGAAACCTGTTCGACTGGTACCGGCATATCGGCATTGAAAAAAAACAGGGCCAAATCGGGGTGGACGAAGCCCAGGACGGGCAAATCGGGGTCGATGAAGCTCAGGACATGGTTAAAAAGCTATCGTTAAAATCATACGAGGGAGGATACAAGATCCTGATTGTTTGGATGGCGGAAAAAATGAATGTATCCGCCGCCAACAAACTTCTAAAATTGATAGAGGAACCACCGGACAAAACCATTTTGCTTCTTTTGGCCGAAGATGAGGAACAAATTATAAACACGATTAGGTCCCGTTGTCAAATTTTGAACTTTCCCCCGCTTGCGGAACAAGCAATTACCGACGCTCTTTTACTTAAAGGCGTAATCCAGACCGAAGCATTGACCATTGCCTTGGAGGCAAACGGGAATTTTAATAAAGCCTTGGATCTTTTGAACAAGGATTCCGAGGATTTGGTTTTCGAACGATGGTTTGTACAATGGGTGCGCAGTGCATTTAAAGCCAAGGGCAATAAAGGTGCTGTACAGGAATTGATCTTGTGGAGCGACGAGGTGGCAAAAACGGGACGCGAAGTACAAAAAAAGTTTTTGAATTATTGTCTCACCATGATGCGCCAAGCACTTTTGCTAAATTATAGTGCTACGGAACTGGTACACGTCAAAATACATATGGAGGGTTTTGACCTGAACAAGTTTGCCCCTTTTGTACATGAAAACAATATTTTAGATATTGTAAAGGAGTTGGAGCAAGCTATTTTTCACGTGGAACGTAATGGGAACTCCAAATTGATCTTTACAGACTTGTCCATAAAACTTACACGGCTTTTGCATGCAAAGGCCGCCTAAATAAAACATAGCTTATGAGCAATTTATTCTCGAATACCGCGGAAATACTTTTGTTGTTGTTTTTAACCATCACCTTTTTGCAGAGTGGAATAGATAAGATTTTGGATTGGAGAGGCAACTTGGATTGGTTGACCGGACATTTTTCCAAATCCATTTTTAAAGGAATGGTTCCTGGGCTCCTGGGAATTGTTTTGGTTATGGAAATGTTGTCGGGAATACTGGCTGGTGTCGGCACTTTTCAATTTATTGTTGATGGTGAGAGCAGTTATGGTTTTTATGGTGCCTTCTTATCTGCCATTACTTTGCTGATGTTGTTGTTGGGCCAAAGGATCGCCAAAGATTATGCAGGCGCCCAGACCATAGTAGTGTATTTGATTCCAACCCTATTCTTGCTGTATTTAATGCAGTAATCGAGCTCTTATGAACGAAAAGAACATTCAGTTATAACCGCTTTCCAAAATTAACCCTTGATGCACCCAATCATTGAAACTCAAAAGTAATTATGTTCGGTAAAAAAGCGTTTTTTCCTTTGGTGTTCATCATTGTCAGTTTGGTTCTGTTCGTTTTCAATCTACTGGAAATAGGAAAAAGCAATCATGCAATCTGGGGATTACTTTCAAATATTTTATTGATTATTGCAATGGTCTTGGTAATGTTAGAAAACAAGAAAAAGACTAAAAAATAGTTTTTCTCTATTTTTAATTAATTGACTTTCATTTTGATATGAATACACCTGAAAACAGCTCCAACGCCCAAGACTTGAGCAATATTACCGACGCCCAGTCCGATCTGCGTAAAGGTTATGGCGATGGCGCACTGGGAGTTTTATCATCTGGGGTTGTTTGGTTGATATCTTCCTTGGTGGCCTTTTCGGTTTCAAAGCAAACTGCTGTCTGGACGCTTTTTTTTGGCGGCATGCTCATTCATCCCTTAGGTTTATTGTTAGCTAAATTAACAGGTGTTCCGGGCAAACACTCCGGTCAAAATCCATTGGGAAAACTCGCCATGGAAGGCACTTTTTTTATGCTGTTGTGCATTCCTTTGGCCTTGCTCCTCTCGTTACAGAAGCACGCTTGGTTTTTTCAGGGCATGTTGTTGATTATTGGTGGGCGCTACCTAACCTTTACTACACTTTATGGCATTAAATCATATTGGGTGCTGGGCGGACTTTTGGGTGCTATGGCCTTCGTTTTGTTCTTTTTGAATGCTTCTTCAGAGATTTCGGCACTCTTAGGTGCAATAGTAGAACTGGTATTTGGTACTGTTCTATTTGTATCATTTAAAAAAACAAAAGCACGAAAACAAAAAGCCCGCTCTTAAGAGCGGGCTTTTTTAAATTGTTAATCCAATCCTATTTCTCGTATTTGTCATTTAAAATCTTTAAGATGGCGTCGGTAACGTCCTTTGTTTCGTCACCATAAATTACGGAGCCTCCGTCACCTCCTCCAAGTATATACGTATAGCCATTAGCCTCTCCATAGGCTTTGATTTCCTTTTTTACCTTCTTCACCAAGCTGTCCATCTCGGCCTGGCTGGTTTGTTGTAGTTGTTGCTCTTCTTGCTGCAATTGTTGACCAACAAACTGACCGCGCTGCTGTAGTTGGGCATACTCTTCCTGCGCGTTTTTCTGTGACATGTTCTGCGCTTTGGTTTGAAACTGCTGAAGTTCCATTTGGAAAGCCTGTGAAATACTGTCCCTTTTTTTGCCCATGGCATCTGCTTTGGTTTTGAACCTGGCCTCAACATCCAGTTTTTCCTGGTACTCGTCCATGATCCGCACGCTGTCCACAAATGCGATTTTGTTTTGCTGACATGCCATAGCGGTTACGGCAATTACAAGCACTACTAATTTTTTCATCATTTAGTTTTTATAGATGAGCAAAAATAGAAAAGGTTTTGAAACAGGAATCATTAAGTTGAAGTAATCTAAAAAAAGTACAAAAAAACAACTATAAGAGATTCTTATTCCTATGTAATACTCCTATTGATCAAATTTATTTTCCAGGCTTTCAGAAACGGGCCTATTTAAACGTTTCTTTTCTGTTTAATGCTATTCCGCACAAAGCAGCTTTTCGAGAAGGCCATGCGGCTTAAAATGGTTTATTTCCTCTTTTTAAGAATGTAAATCAGTGAAGAATGTTCTTTGGTTGAGATAGCTGTTAAATTAGACCACAAACCAATAAAAAACGCTTTGATCAAATGCAGTTTGCTGCCTTTATATTTTTCCGAAAGCATGGAAACGTAAAAAGCATCGAACAACATGGGCTTTATTTTTACCACTTCCATTTGATGCTCGGAAAATAATTTGGTGATCGCCGTTTTAGAAAAATGCCAAAGATGTCTAGGGACATCATACCCGGCCCAAAACGTTTTATAATGTTTTGCATCAAAAGATTTAAAGTTAGGGACGGCGATTACCAAAACGCCCTCATCTTCCAACAATTCGACCAATCTTTTTATTTCTTTTTCCAAATCGGGCAAATGCTCCAGCACATGCCAAAGTGTGATGGCTTGGAATTTTTGAGCACTTATCTCTTCCGTATTGGCAAGTAATCTCACTCCTTTCTTTTGAGCTAATTCCCTTGCTTTGTTATTGGGCTCCATGCCAAAGGCTTCAAATCCTTGTTTTTCCGCTGCAAGCACAAAATCACCTGTTCCTGCACCTATATCGAGTAGCTTTTTTGATTTATTTATCTGATTATCAACTATTTGAGTTTTATTTTTTAAATTCCTTGCCTTTACTAGCTGATATAATTTGTCTGTAAATGAGTTTTTGGCATCGGTATGCGAAATATAATCCTCACTTTCGTAATATGGGTCAAGGTTTTTTGGTTGTGGTTTAGTAACCAGCATATCCAAATCTTCGTTCAAGTGTAATTCGAACTCTTCGCCAGAAACGGAAAAGTCTTTAGTTTTTAAAAACAATTTCATTGTAATTATCGGTAGCCAAATATTCGTTCTTCAAATCCCGAAGATAGGATAAAACCAATTCTCTTGAAACTGAATCTTTGGACAAGCAATCATCTTCTGTTGTGCTAAAAATTTCCATGGCAATATACCAATTGCCAATTCGTGAGGTATGGACTTCGTCAAACATCGGGTCCATATCTGCAGCTTTGCTCAGTGCCGCATCTAAAGCAAGTGGAACCAGATTAATTGTTTTTGTCGGAATCTCTACCTCATAAAATGAAAAATAGTAGTTCTTACCTTTAATTGAGAATGGAACTTGTACATCGACATAATAATCATCTAGCTGAAACTTTGTGTTTACATAACTATAAAACTCATTTGCATCTTTTGGATCCTCAAACACAAAAACGGTTTTTTTAGGCAAGCCTCTTTTAAACTTTTTTCCTTGTGTTATTTTATAATCTTTAATGTTTGGTGCAATGCGTAATGGTATGCAAGATGCTAAAAACACTACTGCTAAAAAAGTTGGTAAAAAGTGTTTCATTTGGCAGATTGATTTACGGGACTAAATCAAAAATTGAGCCAATCACCTTCTTTAAAAAACAAAAAAACACTGTTCCACGTGGAACAGTGCATGTAATTATCTTCCTAAAAAGACCAAAAGCACGCTTATATCCGCAGGTGAAACACCACTAATTCTGGAAGCTTGTGATATGGTAACCGGACGTATAGTCTCCAGTTTTTCCCTTGCTTCGTAAGAGAGGGATTTAAGTTTTGAATAATCAAAGTTATCCGGGATGCGAACATTCTCCAATCGTTGGAGTTTATCTGCATTTGTCTTTTCCTTTTCGATATAGCCCGAATATTTTACTTGGATTTCGGTTTGTTCCAATACCTCAGAATCCAATTCGTTTTCCTCTACAAATTCAGCCACAGAATTTAATTGAAGCATGTGATCCATAGTAACTTTGGGCCTTGAAAAAACTTTAAATAATTTATCTGATTGCTTTACCAAAGACGAGTCCAGCTTTTCCAAAATCGGATTTATCTCCTCTGCTGTAAAGCTGGTTCTCTTGAAAAAGTGAACAAAACTTTCGGATTTTTCCATTTTTTCCTCCATTCTTTTCATTCGTTCCTCTTTAGCCAAACCGATGCTGTATCCTTTTGGGGTCAACCTTAGATCTGCATTGTCTTGCCGCAACAAAGTACGATATTCTGCCCTTGAGGTAAACATCCGATAAGGCTCTTCTGTGCCTTTGGTGATTAAATCATCTACCAAAACGCCAATATATGCTTCGTCTCTTTTGAGAATAAATGGGTCCTTTTCGTTAATTTTTAGATGAGCGTTCACGCCAGCCATTAAACCTTGAGAGGCTGCTTCTTCATATCCGGTAGTACCATTAATCTGTCCAGCAAAATATAAGTTGCTGACCAATTTGGTTTCTAGAGTGTGTTTTAGTTGTGTGGGCGGGAAATAATCATATTCTATGGCATATCCTGGCCTAAAGAATTTTACATGCTCAAAACCTTTTACGGATTTTAGAGCTTTGTATTGCACATCTTCTGGCAATGATGTGGAGAACCCATTGACATAAACCTCTACCGTGTTCCAGCCCTCCGGCTCCACAAATATTTGATGAGAATCTTTATCTGCAAATCGATTTATCTTGTCCTCGATAGATGGGCAATACCTAGGGCCAATACTTTTAATTCTGCCATTGAACATTGGCGACCTTTCAAACCCTTCGCGCAACAAGTCATGGACCAACTTGCTGGTATGCGTCATGTGGCAATCCCTTTGCGTGGTCAGAACCGAGGTGTTCAAATAAGAAAATTTCTCTGGGTGCTCATCTCCTGGTTGCGGTATCATCTTGGAATAATCCAAAGACCTTCCATCTACACGTGGAGGCGTTCCGGTTTTCATACGACCTGACTCAAAACCGAGCTCAACTAACTGTTCCGTTATCCCGGTAGCGGCTTTTTCGCCAGCTCTTCCTCCACCCAATTGCTTCTCTCCAATATGAATCAAACCATTTAAAAAAGTGCCGTTGGTCAACACAACCGCTTTCGCTCTAATTTCGAGTCCTAAGCTTGTTCTTACCCCAACGACTCTATCTCCCTCTACCAACAAACCACTTACCATCTCTTGATAAAAATCGGCATTTGGTGTGTTCTCTAGCGCCATTCTCCATTCTTCTGCAAAACGCATTCTGTCGTTCTGGGCTCGTGGACTCCACATAGCTGGCCCTTTAGATTTGTTTAGCATCTTAAACTGTATCGCCGACTTATCCGTAATAACGCCACTGTAACCCCCCAAAGCATCAATTTCTCGAACAATTTGACCCTTTGCAATTCCGCCCATAGCAGGATTACAGGACATTTGACCAATGGTCTGAAGATTCATTGTAACCAACAAAGTTCTTGACCCCATGTTGGCCGCAGCGGCTGTTGCTTCTGCCCCTGCATGACCGCCTCCTACAACAATAACATCATACTCCTTTTCAAACATACCTATGGTTCCACGTGGAACATTTTAATTTTTTCTTCTTCCTTCATCCTCATTAACTCCTTCTCTTCTTCGCTTTTATCCTTGTAGCCCGACAGGTGCAAAATTCCGTGGCTCATTACTCGACGAAGTTCGTTTAAGAAATCAACTTTATACTTGTTCGCGTTCTCTTGAACACGCTCAGTTGATATGAAAATATCCCCAGAGATTGTTTGCCCGTCTGTATAATCAAAAGTGATAATATCCGTAAATGTGTCGTGGTTTAAATACTCCCTGTTCAATTGCAACAAGTAGTCATCAGTACAGAATATGTAATCAATCTGACCTGTAATACGACTCTCGGAATCTACTACCCTATTTACCCAATCGGCATACTTGGTTGTGTTCTGGATCAAAAAATCACTTTTAAAATGAAAATCAATCATTGTCAAAATAAACCTTTACCTTCTTTTCAAAATTTTGCCGCAAAGGTAGTGCTTGTCTATTTAATATTTCAATGCTATTCCTGTAATCTTGAAGCAGTTCGGGTTTGGTGATTACAGGATTGCTGAACTGGTTTACATTGGTCTTGCTTTCTCGCTCTTTTTGCTCCCCTTGCTCCATGGAAGCATTCTCTAGTTTCATTAATTGATGTTGAATAGTATTTGCCTTGTTCTGGGTTCTTTCGGTTATTCCGTTCTGCAACAAATCATTTTCAAAATCCTCCATTAACTGGACTAGTTTCTTGGCAAGATTTTTATCAGACTCTTGTAGCATATCCTCCAGCTGCTGTTCTAGTTTTTCTCTTAGATATTGCTGCTCTTTATATATTTCGTAAACTTCTTTAAGGTCCATTTCGCCAATACCGTTCCCGCCACTTTGTTCTCCATCTCCCTTTTGTTGGCTTGCACCTCCTTTAGCATCAGAATCACCTTTTTGGCCATCTTGACCTTTTCCACCCTCACCTTCGTTGCCCTCTTTTTGGCCTCCCACATTCTGCCCTTGTTCTTGCCCTTCTCCTTGGGACTGTTTGCCATCTTCCCCTGCACTGTTCATTTTCTCCTGAATGCCTTTTTGTCCTTTAATGATGTCGGGCAACTGAAAATCCTGACCTTTACCATCTCCTGTATGCCTTTTTGTCCTTTAATGATGTCGGGCAACTGAAAATCCTGACCTTTACCACTACCTTGCCCAGGTTGCATGTTCTTATGCATATTGTCCAGTATGTTGGCAAGAAAATCGGCTAATGAATTTGTCGCATTTATTACGTATTGCTGATACGATGCTCCTTGATAAATTTGATTTTCGGCTATGCTCTCGAGAGATTTGTCTATATTATAATACACCTCGGTTATCTGTTCGTTCACAAATTCGGACAGCTCTGCTCTACGCAATGATAGAGCAAAAAGGCTGTCATCAACATGCTCGAACAA